>JAYTUR010000504.1:0-6290 GCA_043744475.1 Saprospiraceae bacterium
GTTGATAATGGATAGTTGATAATGGATAGTTGATAATGGATAGTTGATAATGGATAGTTGATAATGGATAGTTGATAATGGATAGTTGATAATGAAAAATGCCGTATTAGAACATATCTGATACGGCATTTTTCATTATCAACTATCCATTATCAACTATCCATTACTAAAAAGGTAAGTCAATATCCTCATCGGTATCCGTCTTTCTCTTCTTTTTTTTCTTTGGTTTGGCATCATTTTCTTTCGATTCGTCTAAATTTTTGAGCATATCGGACATCATACTGAGGGGGTCAATTTTTATAATTTGAATGTTTGCACCTTTAAAAGATGCTGACAAGGCATCTCTTATATCGTCAATAAAATCGTCAGGTGTTTTAGCATTATTGATATTGATGTTTTCAAAAACGTCATGAACCGTGGCAATGGCGTTGTTCAGATAGTCCATGCGGCTTTGTAATTCTTCAATGTTCATGTCGGGGTAATAGCCGCCATCGTCGTGAATCTCAAATTTTTTGAAATACTTCTTTTTCAAATAAGCCATTAAATTGATGATACGGACATGTGTATCCATTCCTGCAAACTGTGTTTTGACAAAACACCACGTATATTTCCCTTTTTTCTTAAAAATACTTGAAAAAATGGAGCGCAGTACCCCCTCAGTATCAAAAAGAAAAGTAACCGTTTCAGACTCTTTGTGGGGTTGAAAAGTAATGCCTTGTAAATCATCTCGAGAATGATTTGGGCTAAAATCAAGGTCAGAATCAAAATCGTCCAACTCATAAGGGTTGGGTAGAGCGGGTTCTTTTGTAGGAGACGAATCTTTAAGCAATTGGTATTTCCAACTGTTAGATATACATATTTCTTCGACTTCATCCATCAATGTTGTAATGAGGTCTGGAGATTTCAGTTTACCTCGATAGTGAATTGTTACACCCATTAGAGTTGTTTTTAAAAGTAAATTATCTCCAAATATAAAAAAGGAAATGCACAAATGCACCCCCTTTTTTAATTTTTACTCATTTTTATTGACTATTTTCTATTTTTCTTCCAAAAAAGGATAACGATAATCGGTTGGCGAAACAAAAGTTTCCTTAATCGTCCGCGCTGAAAGCCAGCGATATAGGTTAAGTGCCGAACCCGCTTTGTCGTTCGTACCACTCAATCGCGCACCACCAAAAGGCTGTTGTCCGACGACTGCGCCCGTTGGTTTATCATTAATATAAAAATTACCTGCTGCGTGACGTAATTTATCCGTTGCTACCGCAACTGCCGCACGGTCGGTTGAAAAAATAGAACCCGTTAAAGCATAAGGCGATGTCGCATCTAAAATATCAAGCGTTTTTTCAAAATCATTGTCTGCATAGACGTAAATCGTCAAAACAGGTCCAAAAATCTCCTCACACATCGTTGTGTACTGAGGGGAGTCCACGACGATAACAGTTGGCTCAATAAAGTAACCTTCTGCTTTACTATAATTACCACCAACGATGATATCTACACCTTTTGCACCTTTCGCATCAGCGATATAGTTACTGATTTTATCAAAAGCTTTTTCGTCAATAACAGCGTTTACGAAGTTGGTAAAGTCTTCAGTTGTGCCCATTTTCATGGATTTCACATCTTCTACGAGGTAGTTTTTCACATCATGCCACAACGATTGCGGAATATAAACCCTTGACGCAGCGGAACATTTTTGTCCTTGAAACTCAAACGCACCGCGGCTTAAAGCCGTTGCCACTGCCTTTGCATTAGCAGAGGGATGTACCATAACAAAGTCTTTTCCACCTGTTTCGCCCACAATCCGTGGATATGACTTGTATTTTGGCAAATTTGTCGCAATGGTTTGCCACAAACGGTTGAAGGTTGTGGTGCTGCCCGTAAAATGCAAACCCGCAAAATCGCGGTGAGAAAAAATGACTTCACCTGCCGTTGGACCATCAACATACATTAAGTTGATGACACCCGCCGGCAGACCTGCTTCTTCAAGAATATCCATGATGACACAGGCAGAATAAATTTGCGATTCGGCTGGTTTCCAAACGGCTACATTGCCGCATAAAGCAGGTGCTGCTGGCAAATTACCCGCAATTGCCGTAAAATTGAAGGGCGTTAAAGCAAAAATAAAGCCTTCCAAAGCACGGTATTCCGTCCGATTCCAAATACCTGTCGAGCTATTAGGCTGTTGATTATAGATTTCTGTTAGAAATTGAACATTAAAACGCCAAAAATCAGCCAATTCAGCGATACAATCAATCTCTGCTTGATAGGCATTTTTTGATTGCCCGAGCATTGTGGCTGCCATCATACGAGCGCGATAAGGGCCTGCCAAAAGGTCTGCCGCTTTAAGGAAAATGGCGGCACGATCTTGCCAAGCCATGTCTTCCCAAGCTTGTTTAGCCGTCATAGCTGCTGCAATCGCTTGTTCGACATGCTCTTTTTAGCCAAGGCTGTAATGCCCAAGTGTATGTTTCAACTCATGTGGCGGGTGAATAGCGACTTTTTCGGAAGTCGTTACGTGTTTGCCACCGATATACATAGGAATATCAACTTGTTTAGATTTGGCTTCCGCCAAAGCTTTTTTCAAAGCCAATTTTTCGGGTGAGCCTTTTCCGTAACCTAAAAGTGGTTCATTGACGGTTTTGGGCGTGTGGTAGAATGCGTTAGACATAGAAATGATTGGTTAATTTATATTTGGTAAAAAAATTGTTATTTAAACATTTTGCCTTAAAATGCGGCGCAAAGGTAGCTATTTACTAACAAATAAGTGACAAGTCTTAAGTTTGGGTGTATAACAAATTCGCACTAAACTATTACGAGCTGTTTTTCGCTGCGCTCAAAATGCGCCCTTTGAAAGTTTTTTTAGGAGTACGTGTGTTTTAAAAAGAAAAATTGAAAATTTTTCTTTTTAAAACACACGCACTCCGATAGATTTATTCTTGTACGCTTTTTGAGCGTAGCGAAAAACAGTGAGTAATCGCTCTTGTTGAGAATTTGTTATACGCCCTTAAGTTTCGCGTTTTGGGTTTCGTGCAAAACTCAAAACTCATTAAATACTGAGGGGGGTTAAATTTTCACAAATAAACGATTGAGCTTGCCGCCATCTTTATCCGTAAAAATAATATTATAAACACCTGACTGCCAATTGTTTATATCAATCACTTTATTGGTCTCCATAATTGGCTTTTGACTATGCCAAATAACCTGACCCAAGGTATTTATGATGTCCATCGAAAAACCTTCTGTGATGGGTTCATCAAAAGTGATATTGAGTTCAGATACTGAGGGGATCGGAAAAATAGAAATGTGTCTTTGACTTAGAATATTGCTCGTTCCTACGCGTACAATAATGGAATCACATTTATAGGTTACAAATTTAACTTCTAATTGATTGGGTTCATTGAAACACCTCAAACTACCATATTGCACAGGGTCGCACGCTGTCGTTTGGGGGAAAAAGACTGCATTTGCTCCAATTTTTTCTATGATTTGTTGGCTCGTAAAAATCCACCGACTTGCACCTACCCGCGACGTTTTTTGAACGATAAGCGGCTCGCCGTTGGGTGTCCAAACAGTTACAGAATCAATACGAATTTGAAAAGAATCAACCGTATTTTGTTGTGGTACATAAATGGTCACAATATCACCAATCCTTGCCGACCAATCGTAGAGCAACCAGAAGCGGTTGCGGTAAAAATCGTAGCGATAGGCTTTTTTGTTTTCGATATAAACAAATTCGCCTCTATCTGCTATTTTAGAGCAGCCATAGCCGCCCGTCATTTTTTTACAGACTTTACCGTTTATCGTAGAATCTGCTACGATTTGCATTTTGATATAATTACCATTTTCACCAAACAATGAACTTTGGTGGTAATACCAAACTGTTCCCACAGCAAGGTTTTGGGAAAAAAGGGCTGTTGTAAATAGGAAGGATAGAAAAACAGTGGTGATTGTTTTCATAGATGAATGTTTAAAACAGCTAATCGTTGAATTATTAACGCTATTGACTGCTATGTGTTTGTTTATATGTGTTTGTTTTTTATGGAAGCGCACAAATAGTCGTATTATTTTAAATTCGTAATAAATTTATTTTCAATAACTTATAGAATATTATCAATACGCTGTACTTACTATTTACTTATCAATTGACTCATAAATTTTAATTTGGGCAGGTAAAAATGGAGAAGCATCGCCTTCTCCCTTGATAATTTCACGAACAATGGTTGAAGAAATATGTGAAAATTGCGGTTGTGAAATCAGAAATAGGGTCTCCACACCATCGCCAACAATGAAATTGAGCTGTGAAATAGTCTTTTCATAATCGAAATCAGAGGCATTTCTAAGCCCCCTCAGTATCCACTTCGCCTCCACCTTTTTACAAAAATCAGCTGTTAGTTTTTCAAAAGTTCCAATCTCTACTTTGGGTTCTTTTTCAAAGACCTCTTGAATCCACAGCTTGCGTTGCTCTAAGGAAAAAAGGCTGTTTTTTTGAGAATTGGTACCTATAGCAATGATTATTTTATCAAAAATCGGCAAGGCACGCCTGACTATATCAGCATGACCGGACGTGATGGGATCAAATGACCCAGGAAAGACGCAAATTTTCATCTCATTAATTTTGCGTAAAAATAAGCAAGAATCTTAGTAGGCGTGCTTATTCGCTCATGATTATTCATATTTCATGCAAATAAGAGTCAGATTAAAAAAACTGAAAGGAATCGAGAAATTTATCTGCCAACGGATTGACTGCTTTATCACGGAGCATCATAGTCTGAATCATGTAGAAACGGTCACCAACGAGGAAACATTTACTTTTTATCAAAGCTCTGTCGTTGTTGTATTGCACACGCCAAATTTTACCCTTGCAACTGAGTTGCTCAATATCACCTGAATAGGTCACGCTACCGCCTACACTTTTAGCGGAAGATTCGATGGTTGTCGTCATAAATTCGTTGATTAACTCCGTCGAATCGGGATGAAATGTCCCTTTTGGATAATCACAATAATTGACAAGATAGAAGAGGTTTTCAGCGCTTTTCTCTTTTGGGCGATTCAAAAAGGTGTGATAAGGCAATTCCCCAACAGCCGTTTTGATTTTTGAGACCTTTTCTGTCATCTCTCCATCGGGAACGAGCACACGGAATTTGCCATCAAAACTCTTGTATTCACGCCAATTTGATGATGAATGATGAATGATGAATGATGAAGTGGCTGTAATTAGGCTAATCCATATTAAGCCGAAAAATAGGTATTTTAATGTCATGTTTAAATTTTTACTGTGATGCAAAAACGTTACTTTGCTTTCTGAATTGCATTTATATAGAACGTTTGGGAAGAAAAACTGTTATTATGGCTATAAAAAAGAATGGAGTTAGTTTTTTTATGAAACTAAGCGTAATTTTGTCAATTGGTTCTTCGGGCATACAAAAATGTGATTTCTCACAAAACCAAATGATCCAATAACAAATAAATTTAAACAAAAAAAATGGCATATACTTACGAATATCCCCGTCCCCGATTGACTGTTGACTGCGTTATTTTTGGACTCGACGAATCCAGTCGGCTTAAAGTGCTTTTGATTCAACGTGGACATGACCCCTACAAAGGCACTTGGGCATTACCTGGTGGTTTTGTAGATATGGAAGAGCCTTTGGTTGAGGCGGCTTTAAGAGAACTAAAAGAAGAAACAGGCGTTTCAGATGTTTTTATTGAACAACTCTATACCGTTGGTACGCCCCATCGTGACCCACGTGGTCGAGTCGTTACGGTGGTCTATTTTGCTTTAATCAATTTAGCGCAACATAAAATTGGTGCTGATTCTGATGCGCAAGATGTCCGTTGGTTTCCGATTAGTGCCTTGCCGTCTTTGGCGTTTGATCATGCTGACATTATGGAAGTCGCTATTCAACGTCTTCGGGGTAAAGTACGCTACCAACCTATTGGTTTTGAGTTACTGCCGCAATATTTTACACTTACACAATTGCAAAAGCTTTATGAAAGGATATTGGGTAAAGAATTGAATAAACGGAATTTTAGGACTAAGATTTTGAAAATGAATATCCTAAAAGAGGGTGCTATACTGAGGGGGGTCGCTCACCGCCCAGCACAGTTGTATCGTTTTGATGAAGATAAGTACCAGGATTATTTGAAGCTTGGGTTTAATTTTGAGTTATAAGAAACTGTTTTAAAACTAAAAACATACAATTATTACTCACTGTTTTTTGCTTCGCAAAAAAAGCGTGCAGAGAGAAAATCTATCAGAGCGAAGCTGTTTTTTGAATAAAAATCTTTGA
>JAYTUR010000505.1:0-1640 GCA_043744475.1 Saprospiraceae bacterium
AACACGCAACGAAGAAATGGCACGTATGTATCCTGAATTTGCCCATTTTTTAAATGATGTTAACAGCCGAATGTACGACCTTGAAGTACCTTTCAAAAGTGGTTTGTATATTCACCCCGATTTCAAGGGTAAGTCGTCCATAAAAAAGGTTTTGCCCGTTTTAGCACCTGATTTGTCCTACGAAACCTTGAATGTTCAGAATGGCTCGATGGCATATACGCAATGGTCACGCATGGTTTTTGAGGACATAAACGATACAGAACGCTTGAAAATCAAGCAAGACCTACTTGAATATTGCAAAATGGACACGTGGGCAATGGTGCGAATTTGGGCAATATTAGACGGTTGTGATTTCTCTTTTGACGAATAACCTGATGTCAAATAATTGGATATGAACGATTTATACAAAACAGCTTTATTAGGTACTGACCGAATGACCCCCTCAGTATCAACACTCGAAAAGCTCCGTGAGATGGGCATCGAGACAAATGATGCAACGGAAGCAATCTTAACTGGTGCTGGTATGCTCGCCCTTGCGCAAAAAGCGGGTTATCCGCTTTTGATTTTTGAAGGCACATTGCCAGTGCCTTGCCCTTTGGAGACGAAAGCGTATATGTCCGCAAGGGCGGCAAAGTATATTCAAGACATTTTAGAAAAGAAAATACCGCTTTACCACTATTTATATGTGCCGTTTTTCCAATTAGTCGCTGAATGCGCGGCGCAAAACAATAAAATCGCACCCATAGGACTTTTGCCCACCTTGTTGGATGGGGCATGGCAATCCGGTTTAGAACAACTTGTAGGTGAGCGCGGCAAGTGGTTGGCAGCACAAAATCCGAAATGGGGAAGTCTGTTTACGGAAATGAAAAAGCCGACTAAATTAGCCGCTTCTGAACAAGCAGCAGTGAATTTACTGAGGGGTATGCCCTTGAAATCTTCAGCTCAACTCTATAATCAAGCGTTTGATATTATGAAAAAAATCGGCTTCATAGATGAAAATGCTGCCCGAATCGCTTTGTTTTGGTCTGCTTTTGTGGAAGAAATGGAGAAATAATATTTTTGAACAATATTACATACAAGCAATTTTACCCACCCGCGTCGCATGGCGACCACCTTCAAATTCAGTTTCAAGAAAAATATCTACAATATGTAATGCCGTTTCCAAAGTGATGAAACGCGCAGGCATTGCCAACATATTGGCATCGTTGTGTTGCCGTACAAGAGAGGCAACTTCTTCATTCCAAGCCAAACCGCAACGAATATTTTGATGTTTATTGGCAGTAATTGCTACACCATTGCCGCTGCCACATATTAATATGCCGCATTGAGCCTTGCCAGATTCCACCGCTTCGGCAGTCGGATGTGCAAAATCAGGATAATCTACTGAGGGGGTGCCATTGGTACCAAAATCAAGGACTTCGTAGCCTTTGCTTTTGAGATGCGCGATAATTGGGTTTTTGAAAGGGAAACCAGCATGGTCGCAGCCGATAGAAATGGTTGATATTTTCATGACGAGAAGGATTTAATGTAGTAAAATTAAAAAAGGCTGACAAATCTGCCAGCCTTTTCGTAGCCCGTACGGGAGTCGAACCCGTCTTGCAAGAATGAAAATCTTGAGTCCTAACCGATAGACGAACGGG
>JAYTUR010000506.1:0-6261 GCA_043744475.1 Saprospiraceae bacterium
CGTTTGATTGGTTTGTTCAAAATCCGATTAATAATTATGGTGTGAATGTGAATATTGGAAATTATGCCCATTTTTCAAGCGATTACCAAGGCGAAAAGGGTAAATTGAGCATGAATTATTATGTTTTGCCTGAAAATTTGGAGAAAGCAAAAGTGCAATTTAAACAAGCAGATTCTATGATGCGGGCGTTTGAGCATTGGTTTGGACCTTATCCGTTTTATGAAGATGGCTATAAATTGGTGGAAGTGCCGTATTTGGGCATGGAGCATCAGAGTTCGGTGACGTACGGCAATAAGTACGCAAATGGTTATTTAGGGCGTGATTTGTCGGGTACGGGTTGGGGTTTGAAATGGGATTTTATCATCGTGCATGAGTCAGGGCATGAGTGGTTTGCGAACAATATCACGTACAAAGACATAGCGGATATGTGGATTCACGAGTCGTTTACAAACTATTCGGAAAATCTGTTTACGGAGTATTATTATGGCAAAGAAGCAGGAGCGGCGTATGTGATAGGTACACGAAAGGGTATTCAGAATAAAGCACCGATTATTGGGAAATATGATGTTAACAGTGAAGGTTCGGGCGATATGTACCCCAAAGGTGGCAATATGCTGCATACGATACGCCAAATTGTGAATGACGATGCGCAATGGCGGTCTATACTGAGGGGGCTGAACAAGACATTTTACCATCAAACGGTGACGACAAAACAGATTGAAGATTATGTAAGTAAAGGCGCAAAACGGGATTTATCGAAGGTGTTTGACCAATATTTGAGAGATATTCGGATTCCTGTTTTGGAATATCGGTTGTCTAAAAGGCGCGTTGAATATCGGTGGACGAATTGCGTGGCGGGTTTTGATATGCCTGTGAAAATAGTGTTGGATAACAAAAAAGAGTTAATAATTTATCCAAAAACGGATTGGCTAAAACTGAAGGTGAAGCGGGTAGGAGAGGTGAAAGTTGACAAAAACTATTATATTTCTTCAAATAAGATTATAAAGTAAACTATTTTTACTTTGTTTAAAATGTTTACAATTATTATAAAGTAATAAAAAACACCCTTTAAAATTACCGTAATATTGAGGGGGTGGCTTTTATGTTTATTGAAACTTTTATAGTAACTCTTTTTAAGCTAAAAGCGTTACGTTTTATGAATAATAACGACAGTGTCCCTTAACAGTCATTGCAATAATTCCCTCATTTATCTATGCTTTTTCTCTACTTTCACCCAAAATTTTTACAAAACAATGAAATTCAAAATTCTAATGCTCACCGCAATACTCAACTTTATCTATTCTTTTTTGGTTTTTCAAGGATAGAAGCACAACCCATTGATATCACAGCAGGCAATTGGAAATTCCAAACAGGCGACGATAGCATTTGGGCGACCCCTCAGTACAACGACCAAAATTGGCAACCGATTGAGGTCGGAAAGCCGTGGGAAGCGGTGATTACAGGTTATGATGGCTTTGGTTGGTATCGCAAAACCATTGTTTTAGATTCTCGCAAAATGCGGCGTGCTGTAAGGTGCAAAGGTTCATTGGTTTTGCGTTTGGGCAAAATTGATGATGCTGATGAAACGTTTTTTAATGGTGTTAAAATCGGTGCAACAGGCCAAATGCCGCCGAATGCTCAAACGGCTTGGGATATTGATAGGGTTTATTTTATCCCTAAAAAGTTGATTCATTGGCGAAAACAAAATGTTATTGCCGTTCGAGTGCATGATTCAGGTGGCGGCGGCGGTATGTATGCAGGAGATTATCGGTTTGAACCCATGACGTGGAAACAGCTTTTTGATATTAAAATTGAAAACAATGAGCCCTCAAATGCCTTTGACGTAGAGAAGCCCGTTGGCATAAATGTTTCTTTGAAAAATGGTTCAAACGAAAACTTGAGCGGCACATTAACCATTGATATTAAACGTTTTATGGGTGAAAATGTAGCTTCACAAACTGAAAATGTCAGCATCAAAAAAGGTCAAACGATTAGTGTACCGACCATGTCATTTGATGTTAAAGATGTTGGTTTTTACATTGCTCATTGCCTTTTTGAAGATGACAAAGGCAATAAATTGATGCAGAAATGTGGCTTTGCCTACGAACCCACAAAAGCTATTTCACCACCGACACCGCCCGAAGATTTTAAAAAATATTGGTTCGATGCTCGCGCAGAACTCGACGCTGTTTTGCCCGATTTTAAGTTGACACCGACCCCTCAGTATGCGACTAAAAACACCAATGTTTTTGAGGTTGAAATGCGTTCTTTGGGCAATGTGCGGGTGCGCGGTTATTATGCTGTGCCGAAGGGCAAAAAGAATTTACCCGCCATGCTGCACGTTCAAGGCTATTCATCGGTTATGATCCCTTTTGACGTTGATAATCAAGAGTTTGCACAGTTTTTCCTCAATATCAGAGGTCATGGTAACAGCCGCGACGATGTGAATCCTGGCTTTCCGGGCTATTTACTGACGGGTATCAATGAGCCTGAAAAGTATATTTATCGCGGTTCTTACATGGATTGCATACGTGCAGTTGATTTTTTAGCAAGCCGTGAAGAAGTAGATTCTTCTCGCCTTGTGGTGGAAGGCGGTAGTCAAGGCGGTGCATTGAGTATTGCCACGGCGGCACTTGATAATCGCATCAAATATTGCATTCCCGATGTGCCTTTTTTGAGCGATTTTAGAAATTATTTCAACATCGCTCGTTGGCCCTCAGATGAGTTTAAGCTGTATTCCGTTACGCATTTTCGCAAAATGGATACGATTTTGCGAACTTTGGACTACATCGACATCAAAAATTTAGCCCCCTCAGTAACCTGCCCTGTTTTTATGGGCGTAGGCTTGTTTGATGAGACATGTCCGGGTGCTATTAATTTTGCGGCTTTTAATAATTTGTCTTCGATAGATAAATCTTTCAAGTTGTATCCACAAAGTGGTCATGCTTTACCCGAAAAACACTATAGTGTGAAGTTGAAATGGTTGTATGAAAAGATGGGTTTATAAGCATTTAGTTAAAGTTTTAATAAGGTTGTTTTTTAGAATGTCTTTTCTTGGGAACCTACGTCTATGGTTTTATGAAAACGACGCGCCAAATAGTATTTGGGTTTTTGTTTTCTTTTTATTTCAATTTAACTAATACTTCTAATTATGAAAAAATTGTTTTTCGTAGCTATTGCTGTATTGCTAACAACTGCAACTTTTGCTCAAAGTGCACCTGCACCAGCTTCTGTTCCAGTGGCTAAAATGACAAAACAAAAGCATGCAAATGCACCCCAAACGGATGCGGCGCCTAAACTACTCAAAGCGCAAGACCTATGGCAGATGCTAATACAAGAGCTCAAAAAATGACAGATAGGTTGACTAAACAACTTTCACTTGATGCTGGTACCTCTTCTAAAGTATTGGTGGCTTCTTTGAAGCGTTGCCAAAAAGTGGATGAAATCATGAAAATGACTGACAATAAAGCTAAAAATATTGCCTTCAAAACGAATGCAGATGATTACAAAGCTGCTTTGAAGGGTATTTTGACACCTGCTCAATTTTCTCAAATGGAGGAAATGAAATCGAAGGAAAAAAAAGGCGGCAAAGAAGCAGCTAAAGAAAAAGAAAACTAATTTCAGTTTGATTTCTGTATAAACAACGACCGTGTATCCATTGAAAGGTACATGGTCGTTGTTTTTGACATCAAATCTTTATTTTATCTCAAAAACAACCGCCTCGCAAGGCTTTAGTTGACCATCTATTGAATGCGTAGCATAATTACCAATCAACACTTTGGCTTTTGATACATCAATACTGCCTAAATCCACTTTGGCATTCATGGCTTTAAAATTCAATACAACCAACAATTTCCGTCCGTTCAACTCTCTTGTATAGGCATATACTGAGGGGTTCTTCGCATCGAGCAAAGTGTATTTGCCATACACCAAAGTCAGTTCTTTTTTGCGCAATTGAAGCATTTTTCGGAAATAATTGAGAACCGAATTAAGGTCTGATTCTTGATTTGCGGCATTGAGGGTCATGTAATTCGGATTGATTTTAAGCCACGGCTTGCCTGTTGTAAAACCTGCATTAGCGGTGTTATCCCATTGAAAAGGCGTGCGTCCGTTGTCCCGACAAGCGAATTTTAGGTCTTCCATGAATTTTTTAATGTTACCGCCTGTATTTTTCAAATGTTGATATTCATTGAGACTCGCCACGTCGTTATAGTCTTCAATTTTATCAAAACGAATATTGGTCATGCCCAATTCATCGCCATTGTAATAGTAAGGTGTGCCACGCATTGAAAGGATAAAAGTCGTCAACATTTTGGACGATAAATCCCTAAATTCTGGCGTATCGTTTCCAAAACGGCTGACCATACGCGCTTGGTCGTGATTACCCAAGAAGATAGACACCCAACCTTTTTCTGCAAAAATGCTGTCCCACTTGCTAAATGCTGCTTTCATAGTCACAAGACTGTAACCGTTTGGTTTTGGAATATCCACACATTCAAACGGGTATGCCATGTTCAATTCGTTGCGGTCAGCATCTACCAAATCGTGGGCATCTTGTGGCGTATTGCCCGCACCTTCAGCCACACTCATTACATCGTATTTGCTCAAAACCTCTTTATTTATTTCCTTCAAATAGTCATGTAAATGTGGTTGCATGGCATAATATTTCATAAAATCCTTTTCAAAACCCTTTGGAAAAGCAGGAAAAGTCGTGTCTTTTGCAGCAAAAGTAAAGGCATCCATACGGAAACCATCAATGCCTTTGTCCATCCAAAACTTCATAATATCCTGAATCTCCTTGCGTAATTTGGGGTTTTCCCAATTCAAATCGGGCTGTTTCCTTGAAAAATAGTGCAAATAATAGGCATTTGTGAGCGAATCATATTTCCACGCATCGTGGTTGACATCGAACAAACTGTACCGAAAATTGGGTTTTCCTTTTTCGGCGGGCCACCAATGGTAATAGTCCCGATAAGGATTTGTACGCGAACTACGGCTTTGTTTGAACCACTCATGTTCGTCGCTGCTGTGGTTGACGACCAAATCCATGACGAGTTTGATGCCGCGCTCGTGCATCCCTTTGAGCATCGTATTAAAATCGTCCATAGTGCCAAATTCGGTCATGATATTCCGATAGTCGCTAATGTCGTAGCCATTGTCGTCATTGGGCGACGCATAAATAGGATTAAGCCATATCACATCAATACCCAGGCTTTTTAGGTAATCCAATTTTGAAATAATGCCTTTCAAATCGCCAACACCATCGCCATTACTGTCTTTAAAACTGCGCGGATAGAGTTGATAGACGACGGCTTCTTTCCACCATTTTCTGTCAGAAACCCCAGAAGTATCCGTAGTTACTTGTGATGATGGAGCCTTTTCAGCGTTTTTACAATCTGAAAACCATATAATTACGGTGACACATAAGGTCAGAAAAAGAGTGTTAAGTTTCATAAAAATTGATTTTAAATCTATATATGTTATTTAGTTGAAAAGCATATTAAGTAAGATAATCTCAAAAACAAACAAGTTAAAAATTAGAATTTTATTCGGTTACAGAACCAGATTTACGAAATTTTAAAATTTCGTAAATCTATGAACTATTAAAACCAAATATCATTTCGTCATAAAAATCACTATTACCTTTTGAGGCAGTTTCTACCACCAGTCCATCGGGTCTTCGACAACCCTTAAGTTTTCATTAAAACCATCCATCACATTCATGTCAAAAGTAGAAATTTCAAAATCAAAAACTTTAAAATTCTCTTGAATCCGTTTCAAATTAGCGGATTTGGGAATGGTTGAAACACCATGCTGCAATGCCCAACGCAAAATGATTTGAGCAGGCGTTTTGCTATATTTCACTGCCATCGCCACCAATTTAGGGTCAGTCATTTTTTGTCCACGTACCAACGGTGTATAGGCTTGTAGCTGAATTTGCCGTTTATTACAATACATTTTCAAATCTTTGAGGTACAAATACGGACTGAATTCAACCTGATTGACCGCAGGAACGATATGGGCATACGTTTCCAATTCATTCAAAAAAGGCACTAAATAATTGGCAACGCCTATCGCTCGAACACCCCCCTCAGTATAAAGCCGTTCCAAAGCGCGCCAAGTTTCTTTTCGCGTGGCCCGAAGGGGCCAATGTACCAAGTACAAGTCTATGTAATCACAATTCAATTTTTTCAAACTGACCTCAAAAGCTTTGAGCGTTTTATCAAATCCTTGGTCGCTGTCATGGACTTTTGTCGTGAT
>JAYTUR010000507.1:0-1635 GCA_043744475.1 Saprospiraceae bacterium
CCGAAAAAGGGATTGATGGATGATTTTACTACCGAGGTTAAGCACCTACGGCGCAAAAAGTCCATGCGTAGATTGCGCCGTAGGTGCTTAACCTCGGTAGCAAGTTGTAACAGATTTTCTTTATCGGGGCGTAGTCCCTTCACTATTTTAAAGTGCCAAAGTAAAATTAGGGGTCGAAAGACGTTGCAACCCCTCAGTAAAATCATAAAAATCAGTCTAAATCTGTGATTATGAATTTCAGCGAAATATTAAAAATGTCTCTCGAATCCATCCGCACCAATGCTTTGCGGTCGGTTTTGACCTTGCTCATCATTGCCGTCGGCATTATGTCGTTGGTCGGCATATTGGCAGCATTGGATTCCGTGCTCAACTCGCTCAACGAAAGTTTCAACAGTTTGGGCAGCAATTCCTTTACGATTGAACGCAAATTTCAAGATATCAAAGGCAACAGAGGCGGCAGACGCGCCAGAGTCGGCGAACCGATTAACTTTGACCAAGCGCAAGAATTCAAAGAACGCTTCGATTATCCCGCCAAAGTGACGATTTCGATAAATGCCACGGGCAACGCAGTGGTGCAACAAGGCGACAAGAAAACAAACCCAACCGTCTCTGTAACGGGTGTTGATGAAAATTATTTAGATGTCAAAGGCATGGACTTGACCTTTGGACGTAATTTTTCGGATGGCGAAATACAATCAGGCGCAAATAAAGCCATCATTGGCAGTGAAATCGTCAAATTATTGTTCGACAACGATGACCAAAAAGCTGTCAATGACGACATTTTAATTGGCAATCTCCGTTATCGTATCGTCGGTGTTCTGAAATCAAAAGGCTCAGGTGGCGGCTCACAAGGCGCAGACAGAACGGTCATTATCCCTTTGTTGAACTCCAAACAAGTGTATGATTCAAAAGGTAATGATTACAATATCAATGTTGCGACCGCTTCGGCAACCGATTTGGAAGCCGCAACAGATGTGAGTACAGGGCTTTTTAGGCAGGTGAGAAAACTGCGAATTGACAAAGACAATGATTTTGAAATTACCAAATCCGATGGTCTTTTGTCCATTTTGAAGGAAAATACCGTTACTATCCGTTGGGCTACAATAGCTATTGGCTTAATTACGCTACTCGGCGCGTCTATTGGTCTAATGAATATCATGCTCGTGAGCGTTACCGAACGCACGCGTGAAATCGGTATTCGCAAAGCTTTAGGCGCAACACGTTCAAGTATTTTATCCCAATTTCTAACCGAAGCAATTATGATTTGCCAAATGGGTGGTTTGGTCGGTATCTTTTTAGGCGTTTTGGCAGGTTTGGGTGTATCAGTGGGTATGAAAAGCACCTTTCACATGCCTTGGGCTTGGATAACGTTGGGTGTAGTCACGTGTTTTGTCGTTGGCTTGTTTGCAGGGCTTTATCCCGCCTTAAAAGCGTCCAGACTTGACCCAATTGAATCACTTCGATACGAATAAAAGGAAAATGGATAACGGATAATGAAAAATGCCAAACGGATGAGTTCACGTTTGGCGTTTTTCATATTTTATCTAAGGGCTTTACTATAAAAATAGCTGAACGGTTACACACTGTTTTTTGCTTCGCAAAAAAGGCGTGCATTGAGAAAAATCTATCAGAGCG
>JAYTUR010000508.1:0-6255 GCA_043744475.1 Saprospiraceae bacterium
AGTGTATCATACATGAACGAAATACCTTTTTCTAAATAGCTGATATCGAAGACATTATGCACTGGATTGTTGAGATAATCGCCTCGTCTGATGTGAATAGCCACACTTTTTGATGCTAAAATCTCTTGTTCTAAAGTGATATTTGAAGCATTTACGGCTTCTTTGAAAACAAATTCTTGTCTGATATAGCTTTCAATTTCCTCGAAATACTGCGGGGTCTGCCAATAGCCTTCTAAGTAGGTATTGTCTTTTAGAGACAACACTTCGCTGTTAAAGTTATGCGATTTTTCGCTATAATAATTGGGTAAAATGTTGATACCTAAGCGATTAAGCAATCTATTGGGTTCTTTTAAAAAAGATAATCCTAATATTTGACTTAAATCTTTTTCCGTCGCAAATACTAAATCTGTATTGAATAAATCTAATTGAAAAGTGCGCGGCGTGTATCTTTTACTTTCTTTTTGATAAAAGGAAACATCTAATTTTAAGTCCGTTTTAAGGCGCATTGCCAAGTAGCGACCGAGTGCATATTGGAACATTTGATTGCCAATGCCGCCGTGTATTTTCATCACTATCATATCGAGAAAACAGCGTCATCTAAGTCATCGTTATTCATATTGAATCGGGCTATAAACTCAACAAGAGCCAATGGTATCAGCATCAAAAAGACTGTATTTCTTATAAATTCATTGTTCATAAAAATAATTGCCATGCCAAAACAGCAAAAACAGTACATCGTCGCCATGGTTATCGTTCTTTTGAATTGCGCTTGAACGGCAACGTAAGTTGTAATAATACCTAAAAGCATAGAGCCTAACAATGCCCCTGCTACACCTAAATCAAGCGTAAAGCAATCTAAATAGGTATATACATTTGTGGGAATATCAGCACCACGCATATATTCCCTAATGAGTTGTGGGTATTCTTGAATAAAACCCAATCGTTTTAGAAAATAATGCAAAAAATCTAAAGAATAGGCGGGTGCATCGTAGTATTTTGCTTGATGATCAATGTAGATGCCTTCTAAAACCTCTTGATACGCTCTTATACCGCCAAAAACATAAACAAACACTGTATTTACGAATAATTCATCCGCATTTTTGACTTTAACTAAGGATAATTTAGTGTTAATCTCATTCGTCAAAAAATACAAAAGTCCAACAAAACCTAAGGCAAAACTACCCGTCAAGGCATTTAATCGAATTTTTTTCCCTGATAAAACAACAGATACAAGGACGCAAATCAACACGTTCAGAATAGGTGCGCGTGTAAAAGTTGAAGCACTGGTTATTAAGGCAACAATAACAATGATTGCCAATATAATAGGTGATAGTTTTTTCTTGTTATACAATAAAAAAGCCATCGGAATATAAATGTTATAAGACCTCCCGAATAGGTTGAAAAACATATTTGATTCTGTCAAAACCTCGCGTGCTTCGTGACTTCTCAACATCGCTAAATTGGCTAAACCTTGTAGTTTTGATGCTGCATTCTGGAAGTATAAATAATTGGCCGCAATACTCAATACAATAAGGAAATAAAGGGCTATTTTTAACCGCCTTGTGGAATAAATTACTTCCCCAAATGTGTCGTTTTTTTCATTTGCATAATATAAATAGATGCCAATACTGCCTAAATAAAAGGTAATCCAAGCTAAATAAACGACTATAAGGGTCTCCAAACTCACTAAGTAAGGAAGTCCAATTATTTGGTTGCCAAATACGAGAGTGCCCCATACTATTGTATAGATATGCAAATGTATTTTTTGCTTTTTAATACGATTAAGGACTGCAAAGTACAGCGTTAATATTATCGTAATAAAAATAGTATTTACCCAAATATATGGATTATCCATAGATAAACCTTCTTGAAAAGAAAATCAATGATGCGTAATAACTTGAAACAGAAAATGAACCATTTGGGGCTTTTGTAATAATCTTCAAACAGTACGCCCATACTGTCTATACTGTATTTGTGCATTTTCCAATTGATGGTATGCTTATCGTTTCCTGTGGACAGACCTTGATAATGTGTCACGCTCGTATGACCGTTTAACGCACAAGTTTTACCTAATTCTTTGATTTGGAAACCTAAAATGAGTTCTTCAGCGTATAAAAAGGTCTTTTCATTCAGGTATCCTATCATCTCCAAGGTGCCTTTGCGAATCATAAACGCTGAACCATTGATGGAATCTACGGGATATACTGAGGGGGTATATGGCATCCAATCCACATATAGATATTCGCGAACAATGCGCTTGAAAATAGGTAATTTCCCTAATATAATGACATTACAAACTGCCATTTTATACGGGTTTAACAATTTACGAACTTGTATTTGGTTTTCTACGCTGATGCCCGCACTTGTTGTGTCCACAAGAGGTGAAACGGCAACTATTTTGCCCTCTTCAAACGTTTTTACCAATTTTTCGATGGTTTCAGTGTCTTCTAATATCGTATCATTATTCAAAATAAAGACGAAATCCGCATGAATTGACTCGATACAATATTTAGCACCGACATTGTTACCCGCCGAATAACCCTTGTTTTCAGGATTTAAGATAAGGGTCACACTTTCAGGTAAGCTGGTTTGAAGTATCTGTTTCTGTGCTGCATCTGGCGAATTATTGTCAACGACAACGATTTTGAAGTTATCATAATCTTGTTTTAATAAAGAATTGACGCAATTTATAGTCAATTTTGACTGATTATAGTTCAAAACTACGACACCTACTGAGGGGGTGTTATGAGAAGGTGACATACAGAATATTTACTATAATCGTAGAAACAAGAGACAGTGACCGATACGTTAAGCCTTTTTTGAAAACAGAATTGCCTTTTATTAACAGCCATTCACTTGATAAATACCATGAAAAAAAGACGGTTAAAATGGCGAAAGGGATAATTTGCAATTTAATCAAAAAATTAACTGAAATGGCTAATGTTGTAATGAGTAAGAATAAGTGTATCAATGAGTTATAAAAAAAAAGCTTTGAATTTTTCTGTATTTTAAATAAATTGAAAATCAATAATTGGAGCAAAATATAAGGCAAAATAATAGCCGACAGTGCCAAAATATAAGGTTTGGCGGCAGCATAATGAGGGATAAAAAGTTGAATGATGTGGAATAATATGGGCGAGAACAGCATAAAAAGAATGGATACTGCCGCCAAGCCTATCGTCAATTTGGTGAAAAGCGACTCTAAGGCTTCGAGAGGTATCTGTATGAATTTTCGGAGCATAAAATTCGTAACGGATAACACAACGCCGACGACGATATTGACTATCGTATAACCAAATGAATATAAACCAAATTCATATTTCGAGTAATACAGTGGTAAAATGACTTTATCCAGATTCTGAAAACCCACAAAAACGAGACCCGTCAGTAATATCGGAAAACCGATGCTCAAATTGGCTTTGAAAAAGTCTGCAATTTGTGCTTTGTTAATACTGTTCCAAAACCCATATAACACGATATATTTCTTCAAAAATAAGATGATTATCAGTATTGTGGTTGAACTGATAAACAGCATATTGTAGAGATTAACAATAAAATCAATCGTTAATCTGTCGGAAAAAATAAACACTAAAAGCGTCAGAAGTAATTGATTTACAATGACAACGATGCTATTTATGATGAATTTTTGTTCTTTTAAGAGAACATTATTGGAAAAAGCGAGCAGGTTTTGGATGAAAATTTGAATGAAAATAGGAACAATCAAACTTACCGTTTGAAAGCAAAAGGCTAAAAGTCCTAAAATGATAATTTGAATGCCAAAGAGGTTCACAAACTCATTGGCGCTCGGTTTTTCATCATTCAAAAGCCAGTGCAAATACATCCCATCAATTAATCCAAAATGGAAAACACCTGAAAAAGACACCAAAGCTAAAAATGTCCGATACTCACCAAAAGTTTCGACTGTTCCATTCTTCGACAAAAGATAGTTCAAGGAAACTTGCACCAATACACTCAATAATGAAATCAGAATGAGTAATATTGGTGTTAATCGCCCTTTAATTTGGGCTTTAAACAGGCTCAACGGCGTACTCCTTTTTATACCATTCAAAAGTCTTTTTCAAACAAATATCCATTGGCAAAGTGACCGTATAGCCCAGCATTTTCTGAATTTTAGAAATATCCGCTAAGCTATAAGGAATATCACCGAGTCTGTTTGGTCCGAAAAGGGGTTCAATGTCAGAATCTGCAATATTTTTTATCATATTGTACAATTCTAACAACGTTGTGCTTTGCCCACAAGCGACATTATATATCTGATTGAGACTTTCTTTATTATCTGTAAATAATGCTAAAAGATTCGCATTCAATACATTATCAATGTACGTAAAATCACGGCTGATTGATCCGTCTCCATTAATTGTCGGGCTTTCGCCTTTTAAAACACAACTCATAAACAGTGGAATAACGGCCGCATAAACGCCATTGGGGTTTTGATTCGCACCAAAAACATTGAAATACCGCAAACCAATATGCTCTAAACCATATAAATTGCCGTAAACCCTTGCATACAATTCGTTAACATATTTCGTAACGGCATAAGGTGATAAAGGCTTGCCGATTTCATCTTCTGTCTTGTATTCGCTTTGAATATCGCCATAAGTCGAAGACGAAGCGGCATAGACGATGCGCTTAATCTTATTTTCTTTCACCGCGGTCAATACGTTTAGTGTCCCTGTAATATTAATCGCATTCGTAGTCAAAGGGTCATTAATGGAACGAGGAACTGAACCTAAGGCAGCGTGATGCGATATCAAATCCATACCTGAACATGCCTCCAAACATGTTTCATAATCTCTAATATCACCTTTTATAAATTCAAAATCGGGATGAGTCAAATAGGGATTAATGTTTTGCATAGAACCTGTTAAAAGATTATCCAAGACTCGTACTTGCCCAATTCTATTATCATTCAATAAAGCTTTTACAAGATTAGAGCCTATGAACCCTGCCCCACCCGTCACTAGAATATTTTTTTTCATTACTTATTTATCTGTTTTCAATACTAAATACTACAACTGCACATAGGTATAATCGTCAGAAGGGCCATAAAGCCCTTTTAAGTCAACTAAAATGCCTTTTGGCTTCATAATTGACGCAAAATACTGAGGGGTCATTTCTTTATAACTTTCATGCGAAACAGCCGTAATAACTGCGTCATAGTCACTCGAAACATTGTCAACCAAGGTTAATTTATACTCGTGCGCCACTTCGTTTGGCGATGCATGTGTATCTGTGATGTGTACATTGATGGAATAGTCCATCAACTCGCGAATTAAATCCACGACTTTTGAATTACGAATATCCGAGACGTTTTCTTTGAAAGTAATGCCCATGACTAAGACCTTGCACTGCCCAGGATTTTTGCCGTTTTGAATCAAAAGTTGCACTAATCGTTTGGTAATCCAACGCGGCATATCGTCGTTAATGCGGCGACCCGCAGCAATAACTTGTGGCTCAACACCCAATTGACGCGCTTTGTGTAACAAATAATAAGGGTCAACGCCGATGCAATGCCCGCCGACTAAGCCTGGTTGTAATTTGATAAAATTCCACTTTGTCCCTGCCGCTTCAATGACAGCTTTGGTAGAAATACCCATTTTATCAAAAATCATCGCCAATTCATTCATCAACGAAATATTCAAGTCGCGTTGCGTATTTTCAATCACTTTCGCCGCTTCAGCGACTTTTATACTTTCCGCTTTGAAAATACCCGCTGTAATAATGTGTCCATAAACCTTTGACACTTCTTCTAAGGCTTCTGCGTCTGAACCCGAAACAATTTTCAAAATGGTGTCTATCGTTCTGAGTTTATCGCCAGGATTGATACGCTCCGGTGAGTAACCTGCTTTGAAATCCACGCCAAATTTTAAACCCGAAATTTCTTCAACAACAGGCAAGCAATCCTCTTCGGTACAACCTGGATAAACCGTGGATTCATAGACCACATAATCTCCTTTTTTGATGGCTTTACCTATGGTTTCAGAGGCTTTTTTCAAGGGTGTCAAGTTCGGCACTTTGTTGTGGTCAATGTCCGTTGGCACAGCGACGATGAAAAAATGCGCTGTTTTTAAATCTTCTAGGCTTGTGGTAAATAAAATGTCTTTGTTATCAAAAGCGGTACTATCGAGTTCATTTGAAGGGTCAATGCCCTGATTCATAAGGTCAACACGTTTTTGATTAATGTCAAAACCAACAACGCTGAAATACTTGGCAAATTCCAAAGCCAAGGGCAAA
>JAYTUR010000509.1:0-1633 GCA_043744475.1 Saprospiraceae bacterium
CAGCGAGATATGTCATTGCGAGGAACGAAGCAAGTGAGTAGCTGATAATTTAAGGGTTTTTATTTTTATAGGAAAGCCCTTATTCCTTTTTTAAGCACTCTAAAATGGTCTGTGAAGTCTTGTTCTTAAAACTCTGAACAACAGCTTTTGACGTACACTCCTACTTAATCTCCAAAATCCTTACTTTTTCATTGTTAATACCTAAAATAAACGCTTTCTGTTTGCCAACTTGAATCGGCAACATGCGCCTCACTTCACCCTTAATTTGTACCCCCTCAGTATTTCGGACATCAAATTGACAATTGCCTTTGTTGATTAATATTTTACCATAATCAGCGTCATAACGTCCTAACTGAATGTTGTTGCCATAGTAATTACCGTATAACAAGACATCGGGCAAATTATCACCATTGGCATCTATGATTTGAGCTGTCATATAAGGTGTCAGTTGTGCCAAATCGGGCAGCGAAACCGTCTCGAATTTGCCATTGCCTTGATTAATCAAAACGGCATTATCGAAGTAATTGGCTTGATATTTCTTTGCTTTTCTAAGCTTTTCAGCCGTAAATATCTCTTCCAGACTCATTTCTGCAAACTTACGGGCATACAAAATTTTCTTTTTCAATATCGGCACTTGCTTTTGCAAATCCGCAATCGTTGCAAAAACGTGCTCCTTCCCTTGCAAATATGATGTAACAATTTGCTCTTTTTTACCATTATCATCATAGTCATTATAGTACATCCGAACAGGCTCTTTTTCACTTGCTTTTAGCCTTGAATTTTCGCCTAAATTGCCGACAATAAAGTCAATATCGCCGTCATTATCCAAATCGTAAGGCAGGACAAAATTCCACCAACCCTTCTTTTCTGTTAGTTTTACGGTTTTAAATGACTTATTTTCTTGCATAAAAGCATAAATACCGTCCCATTCAACGGCTACTACGAGGTCTTGTTTGCCATCTTTATTAAGGTCAACCAAAGTCGAATTTTTGACCATACCAATTGCCGCCAAATCCTTATTATACTGAGGGGTCACATCCGAGAAATGTCCGTGCCCATCATTCTGCAAAAGATACGAATGTGGCGTTTCGCCGTAAGCCCAAACGACCGAACGGGCACCCAAAAAAAGGTCTAAAAAGCCATCGCCATTAAAATCCAATGCTTGTAAAGTGCTGACTGTCGAATAAATGCCCTTGAAAGCATCGGCAAGACGCGTAAAATTACCTTTGCCATCGTTCAGGTAAACGCGAGACTGTTGTTTTTCATTATTATTGTAAAACTCATTGCCGCCCGTACCGACCACTAAATCTTTATCATTGTCATTATCCACGTCTATCAACAAAGCATCAACGTCTTCATAAGTGCTGTCCACATCAAGCGCAGGACAAGGTATTTTTGAAAAAGTACCGTCTTTTTTTTGCAAAAACAAACCTGCTTTTTCCCATTTGGCATTGCCTAAAAACACATCGTCTAAGCCATCACCATTGATGTCACCGACTGCTAAGGCAGGCCCATCAGTAGAGGTTAAATGCGGCAAAAGTGGCTCACGATCGAGTTCCACAAAATCATTTTCTTTATGTGTAAAATCTAATTTTGTTTGCGCTGTTATATCGGTTATTTTACTGAGGGGGGG
>JAYTUR010000510.1:0-6211 GCA_043744475.1 Saprospiraceae bacterium
GAAATCCGTTTCTTTTGACAAACCAACGGACAAAATGGTAGATTTTGACCTTCAAGTTTTGGAAAAAGTCGGTGTTGCCAAATTCAAAATCGTTGCAGAAGGTGGTGGAGAACGCTCAACTTCTGAAATCGAAATAGATGTGCGCAATCCAAATCCTGTTGTCACCAATATTCAACAAAGCGTGGTGCAAGCCGGTCAAAGTGTTCAAATGCCTTATAATGGTATAGGTACTTTGGGGTCAAATGCGGCGACTTTGGAGGTTTCAACCTATCCGCCGATAGATTTGGCGGCGCGTTTAGCGTATCTGTTGCAATATCCTTACGGTTGTGTGGAACAGACGACAAGTGCGGCGTTCCCTCAATTATACGTCGAGAAACTGATGGATATTGACGATGCCAAACAGAAAGTGGCTTCGGCTAATATCCGTGCAGCGATTGACCGTTTGCGGATGTTCCAAACGGCAGATGGTGGTTTTGGCTATTGGCAAGGCGAGGATTTTGCAGACGCATGGGCGACCAATTATGTTGGACACTTTTTGTTAGAAGCCAAAGCCGCAGGTTATGCTTTGCCGCCGAATATGATTGAACGTTGGGTAAAAGCGCAACAATTGGTTGCCAAAAGGTGGTTAGCAACGCCACAAGCCGCTCCAAATGCGCCCGTCATTGCGAGGAACGAAGCAACTGAGGGGGGCGGTTGGAACGAAGAAAGCCGTGATTTGACACAGGCTTACCGTCTTTACACGTTGGCATTGGCGCGTTCCCCTGAATCGGCTTCGATGAATGCTTTGCGGGAAAAGAAAAACCTTTCGATACAATCAAAATGGCGTTTGGCGGCGGCTTATGCGATTGCGGGTAAACCAGAAGTAGCGAACCAATTGACGACAAATTTGAGTACATCGGTCAATAAATATCGTGAATTGGGCTACACATATGGTTCAGAATTACGCGACCAAGCAATGGTTTTAGAAACTTTGGTGTTGACCAAAAACCAAAATCAAGCGATTCAAGTCGCTCGTGAAGTTGCACAAAAATTGAGTTCAGGTGATTGGTATGGTACACAATCTGTGGCGTACGGCTTGTTGGCAATGTCGAAATTTGCAATAGGTAATGGCACAAGCAGTGCATTTTCATTTAATTATGATGTCAATGGCAAATCAGCCAATTTCAAAACAGACAAATCTTTGGCGCTCATAGATTTACCTGCCAATGGTTCTAACACATTGACGATAAAGAATACATCCAAAACACAGCTTTTTGTGCGCTTGATACTGAGGGGTCAACAACCTGTCGGTTCTACTGCTCCTGTGGCGGCTTCTAATTTGATTATGAATGTGCAATATCGCAACTTAAAAGGTGAAGCGATTAGTCCACAAAGCATTAAACAAGGCACGGACTTTTTGGCTGAAATTACGGTCGGAAACCCGGGTAGTTTGGGCAAAGCCTACAAGGAAATGGCTTTATCTCAAGTCTTTCCGTCGGGTTGGGAAATCCTCAATCCACGTATGGATAGGGTACAAGGTTGGACAAATACAAGTGTTCCGCGTTATCAAGACATCAGAGACGACCGTGTGAACACCTTTTTTGACCTCGCCGTTGGCAAAACGCATACTTATCGCATTCAACTCAATGCCGCCTATGCTGGACGTTTCTGGTTGCCGACGCAATTGTGCGAAGCGATGTACGACAATTCAATTTCTGCTAAACAAGCGGGTATGTGGGTTGATGTCGTGGCGGGAGAGCGTAAGGCGATGTGAGTTTGGTAACCCCCTCAGTAAAAAAGGCTATTGTACGAGATTCTGTACAATAGCCTTTTTACTTTTTAAGAATAATGTAATTTTGTCAAAAAATAAGAAATACTTGTACAATACCTTGTTTAGCCTTCGAGCGCGGTCTTGCTACCCCTCAGTATTGTCACTTCTTATTTTGTCTCAATGGTTAAAACACTTTCTCGTAAGCCCGCGGCATTTGCTTTAATCATTATTTTACCTGCTTCATTGGTAGACTTGACTATGAGTAAACCCTTCCCTTGAAATACTTTTTTCTCTGGTTTTTGAAAACTCGACATATCTCTTGGATTACCGTTGCCTACACCTACTATGCTGCCATTACCTGTTATTTTATATTTGACTAAAATATCATCACAATTAGGCACAACATTACCTGCTTCATCTATTACTTCAACTTGGATATAAGAAAGGTCGTTATTGTCCGCTTTTATCGTGGTTCTATCAGCTTTTAAACGAATTTTGCTTGGTTTTCCAACTGTTTCAATCGTTTCAGAAGCGATTTCTTTATCACCTTTGTAGCATCGAGCCACTAATTTTCCTGATGTGTAAGGTATTGAAAATGTGGCAGTTATTGAACCTTTACCTATTTGTTGTTCTGCAATTGTTTTGCCGTTCAACGCCAATTTCACTTTTTCACTTCTCGTAAAAACTCTGACTTGCACCGTGTCGTTTTCGTGTCCATTCCAAGTCCAAGATTTCATTTCATCAGGAAAATCGTAAAAACCTTTCAGGTCTTCTTTGTCTTTAGGTGTTGGGCGATGAACCATCATTTCCAATTGACTTCTACGCCATACCACATCTAAATAATAGGAAGCCGATTTTTTATTACCAATCAAATCTATTTCACCAGTGTAAGCATTAAAAATGGGCCAATCAGGTGCCATATAGGTATCTACAAAGCCTTTTTCTTTTTCTCCTTTGTTTTTCTGTCGAGCCAATCCCAAACCTGCCTCGCCTAAATAATCCATTGCAGTCCAACTAAACATACCAATTACATAGGGGTTTTTCTCAACCGCATTCCAATTTTCAAGGGCTTTGGGAGGAAAATATTCCGTTGCTACCATTATTCTTTCGGGATATTTTTTATGGTCACTTTCATAGTTGTGGCTGGCATAATTATAACCACTTACATCAATACTCGCAAAGGCGGCGGCGGTAATATCCCATTTTTTGCCTTTAATTAAAGGAATATGAAAAGGAATCGCATTGGAAACAGGTCGAGAAGCATCTAAATTTTTGACAAATGCCGCCAATTTTGCTGATGTCTCAAACCCTAATGTATCAACAATTTCGGGTATTTCATTGCCAATACTCCATATAATTACTGCGGGGTGGTTAAAATCCCTTTGAATAAGTGCCGTTAAATCTTTTTGCCACCAATCTTTAAAATAATTGGCATAATCATCGGGTGTTTTAGGCGTATTCCACGCGTCAAATGCTTCATTCATTACCAAAATTCCCAATCTATCGCAAGCATCTAAAAGTTGTGGCGAGTAAGGATTGTGCGAAAATCTGACGGCATTGTACCCATTCTTTTTCAATAATTCTATCTTGCGTTCTTCGGCTCTGTCATAGGCTGCCGCACCCAAACAACCGTTGTCGTGGTGAATGCAACCGCCTTTTAATTTGACATTTTTTCCATTAAGCGTAAAGCCTGTTTTAGCATTAAAATTGATACTTCTAACACCAAAATTCTGCGTATATTCATCAATTTTCTTACCTTTTTGCTTTAAAATGACCTTTGCTTTGTACAAATAAGGCGTTTCGATATTCCAGGTATTGGGATTTTTCAAGGTGATAATTTGCTCTGATTTATTAGAAAGCACCCCCTCAGTATTTTGCATTGCTACCATTTTTCCATTGGCATCATACACCTCCGTTGTGATTGAAAAAGGCAAATTATTAGCCGTTTCTTTTTTAATTTGAGTGGTAATATGAATATTTGCTGATTGCTCTGAAACATCTTTTGAAACAATTTGAACACCCCAATTTTCGATGTGCGTTTTATTTAAAACACTCAACCAAACATGGCGATAAATGCCCGAACCCGAGTACCAACGAGAGTTATATCCTTCGTTTTTGACTTCAACAGCAATCACATTTTTCTGTCCTATGGGTTTTAAATACGGCGTTAAATCATACACAAATGACGTGTAACCATTGGGGTGATTGCCAAGATGTTGCCCATTAATCCACACATCAGAATTCATATAAACACCGTCAAAGTGAATATAAACCTTTTTATTTGTTGAATTTTTATCTAAAACAAATGACTTGCGATACCAAGCCGTACCGCCTACCGTGAAGGCAGTCGCATTTTTACCAACCGCATTTTTGTAAAAAGAACCAATTGTGGAATCAGTCGGCGAATCTGCCAAATCCTCGATGCTCCAATCGTGTGGCAAATCGAGTTTTCGCCAATTGGCATCATTGAAATTAGGGTCTTTTGCCGCACTATTTTTATCTTTTTTGAACGACCAATCGGCATCAAAAGAGATAAAACGCTCCCTCTCAGTCATGCCTTTGGCTTGATGGAGCGTTCGCGCCATATTGGGCTTTTTTGAGGCTTGACTAAACGCATTTGTAAGGGTTATTAAGCAAATTAATGCGAAGCAAAGGGTGTATTTTATACTATTTTTCATTGCTAAAACTTTTTTATTCTTATATTCGCAAATTAGAAGTTCAATATCTAATTTGCAAAATAATGATTAACAGATTATTAGGTTCAAAAATTAGCCTTGCGGCTGAAAAAATGCCCGTTGTTGCTGTAACAGGTCCTCGGCAAAGTGGTAAATCCACGCTTATACAACAACTTTTTCCGAATCATACTTATCTGAATTTGGAAGACATTGAGCTTCGGCAATTCGCCTTGTCCGACCCCAAAGGTTTCCTTCTCAATGCTGGTAAAAAAGCGATTATTGACGAAGTACAATATGCACCCGACTTGCTTTCCTACATTCAGGTTATTACAGACCGTGAAAAAATAGCTGGTCAGTTTGTCATTTCAGGCTCACAAAACCTTTTGCTCATGGGCAATATTGCCCAAAGTTTGGCTGGTCGGGTGGCGATTTTCAATTTATTACCGTTTTCAATGGCAGAAATTCACCCAACTAATTTTGCCTTGCCAAATTATGAAGACTATATTCTTAAAGGCTTTTATCCTCGTATCTACGACCTTGACTTGAATCCAACAACTTGGTTGCAAGATTATCTTAAAACGTATGTTGAGCGTGATGTTCGACAAATTTTGAATATTGGTGATTTAGGTACTTTTCGCCAATTTCTTGAAATTTGTGCGGGTCGTATTGGTCAATTAGTCAACTTTTCGGACATCGGCAATATGATTGGCGTATCCTATCAAACTGTAAACAAATGGATAAGTGTGTTAGAAACCAGTTTCATCGTCTATACACTGCGCCCTTATCACCAAAATTTCAATAAACGCATCGTCAAAACACCCAAACTCTATTTTTATGACACTGGTTTGGCTTGTGCTTTGCTCAATCTTCGCCATGTTGAAGACCTTAATCGGCATTTTGCAAAAGGTGCTTTGTTTGAAAATTTCATCATCACTGAAATACTTAAAAATCAACTCAACCAAAATTTACCGCCTAAAAACTACTTTTGGAATGTTTCTGGCTCGCATGAAATAGATTTATTGCTTGATAAAGGTGGGCGACTTTTGCCCATTGAAATTAAATCAAGCCGAACCATTAACAACCACTTTTTTGAAGGTTTAAAATATTTTCAGCCCTTATCGGGTGCGCTACCGACTGAAAGTTATTTGGTTTATGGTGGTGACGAAGTGCAAAAACGCAGTATTGCACAAGTGTTGAGTTGGAAAAACTTAGATGAAATTCCGATTTAACCCCCTCAGTATAAAATAGAAGTACCGCAATAATTTTGAATTCATGCATTGAATTTTGTGCAAAATCAAAATCAAACTTTAAATTTGTATGAAATTTATCAAATGCTTATTTCACCACAACCCTTACTCTATCCAAATTTTGAATCCGTGCAAAAGGCGTTTTAGCATCGCCTTCTCTTTGTGAAGCGACTCTTAATGTTGGAAAATAAGTACCCGATTTGGTGAATTTATACGTCATTTTCAAAGTAGCACAACCTGTTTTTTCATCAAAAGAAGTCATTTTTTGATTGATTGGGAAAGTACCTGTTCCGTCAAAATCCCATTCTGCCGACACGATTTTACCCGTATGTGGTGGCACTTCTACAACTGCCGCAAAATTTACTTTTTGACCTGCCTTTATGTCTATTCTTTTACCACCATTAATAGTTAAATTAACAATCGGTTGAATACCCTTGCGGTCGGTTGCCTTAGCGGGTACAATCACCTGCCCATTTTCTATTTTATAATTGGTTGAAGCGGCTGGGACAATGCCTTTTTCAGCCCATTGGCTCAAATCA
>JAYTUR010000511.1:0-1622 GCA_043744475.1 Saprospiraceae bacterium
AGAAAAAAATATCGAAATTATTTTGAAAATCTATATGTGTTAAATTCCTGTTGATGCCCATGCGCTATGCCCTAAAACAGTTTTCAAAGTGCCAAAGTAGAATTGCGTATCGGATACATGTTTATAACGTGCGGACAGTTACCCAACTGATTTATAAATTTTTATTTCCAATTCTCTAATGGCGCGAAGGTAATCGTCTTTTCTACCAAAATAATGAATTATCTCACGTTGCGAACCCAAAGCATCGAAAGGTTTGACTTTTAAAACGTCTAAACTTTCAATGTTTTCAATACCTTCATCGGCATATTTATCGAGTAAAGCATCGAGGATACGCCGCGCTTGTTCGCTGTATTGGGTAAAAGCGTTGCGTTTTTTAACGTTTTGCGCCCGTTCCTTTCGGGTCAAAGGTACTTGGTCATAAGCCAAATGACAAATCATATCAAAAAGGTCGAGGTCTTTGTCAACCGCATCTTTCAGTGCATCCACCAATAAGCCTTGTTCTGCCAATTCTTCAATCAATGCCGCTTTGCGTTCAGAAGCGTTCCAAAGGTTTAAGAAATCATCGAGCGATTTATACTTTTCACTTACAATATCGTGCGTATGTTCTTTCAGGCTTTTGGTCATCAACTTACCGTCGTTGTCGAAGATAATTTCGCGCATCGTCAAAGCTGTCACATTGATGCCATTGACATACACTTTTTCGATGGATTCCCATGCGGTACTGAGGGGGTGGCGGGTAGGCTTCCGAATCGTCGGCGGCGCGAGAGTCACTTGTTCGCCCGTTTCTTCATCTGTGATAGGCGTGTCGTCCGCTTCTTCATCGGCAATAATAGAACTTGGGTCATCGGTTTGAGCAATGGGTTTGATGCGAATTGGGTCGCCGTCAAAATCTTTATCGGCGAACATATCGGTCGCATTTCTGAAATCGAGAATGGTAAAATACTTTTTACCGTAATCCTCACGAATACGTGTCCCGCGCCCGATGATTTGTTTGAATTTCGTTTGTGAATGAATATTGGTATCGAGTACAATGACTTTACAGGTTTGGGCATCAATGCCCGTTGTCATGAGTTCCGAAGTCGTGGCAATGACGAGATAACGGGATTCGACATCAATAAAATTGTCCAATTCTCTTTTGCCTTCCTCATCATCGCCCGTGATGCGCATGACGTATTTGTAGTTTTCCGCCACAAGGTCGGCGTTTTCATTAGCCAAAGCCGATCGCATGCCTTCCGCATGTTCGACATCCACACAAAACACGATGGTTTTGGCAAAACGGTCGCCTGAACCTTTAAGGAATTCGGTTATTTTCTGTGCGACGAGTTTGCGGCGTTCGTCAATGACGAGTTTTCTATCAAAATCCAAACGGTTGTAAATGCGATCTTCCACTTCTCTGCCAAATTTGTCTTTAAAACCAATGGGCGGTCGCCAACCTTCCAAATCCACATTCAAACTGACCCGCACAACGCGATAAGGCGCGAGGAAACCATCTGCAATACCTTGTTTCAAGGAATAAGTGTAAAGCGGGTCGCCGAAATATTCTGAATTACTGACTTCCGTTGTTTCTTTGGGCGTAGCGGTCAAACCAATTTGAGTCGCACCGCTGAAATATTTGAGTATTT
>JAYTUR010000512.1:0-6199 GCA_043744475.1 Saprospiraceae bacterium
GCGGCACAAAACTAATCGCAAATCACTGTTTTACAAAGCTAATGCCTTTTTTTAATGGTTAAACATTGGTAAAACAATAGATTATACGTTTTCTGCGTAGAACTTTAGGGATACGCACCAAAAGTATTTTTGTTTTATAGCAGAAATGTATTTTACGCAATGCATAAATTCATAAGTGTTTTTTATAGATGAATTTTTAAAAAAGCCTCTTCCCGAAGCCCATTTGACAACATAGAACGGATTTAAATAATGGTTAGAGTTGAAAAAAAATTAATTCTTCTTTGCAGTTAGATACCCCCTCAGTATTTTAGCGTATCTTTGAGTTCAAAGAGGATCTATCAAATCATTTTTTTTCATTTTTTAAATAGACTTTTTTTAAATGCAAGCACCGCGTTTTACAACCACGCCTTCGTTTTACAACGATTTACGCCGCCGAGTTAACCAATATTTTACAGACAAAAATGCTGCACCTACAGGTAATTGGCGATTATTTTCTAAAGCGATTTTTCTTGTTGTTTCTCATGTTGTGATTTACATAACCTTGGTCTTTTTTACACCAGTTTGGTGGATAGCTTTGCCGCTTTGTGCAACTTTGGGCTTATTAACCGCTGGAATCGGCTTCAATGTCATGCACGATGGTGGGCATGGAAGTTTTTCAAAATCCAAGGCGCTCAACAAAGCTGCGGCTTTTTCGCTCAATGTCTTAGGCGGTAGCGATTTTATGTGGAATATCAAGCACAATGTCATTCATCACTCCTTCACAAATGTAGATGGTGTTGACGATGATATTGATGTAAAACCCTTTCTACGGATGTGTGATACACAAAAATACCGTTGGTTTCATCGTTTTCAACACGTCTATTTTGTTGTACTTTATGCTATAATGTACTTTTTTTGGATGTTTTACTTAGACTTCAAAAAATATTTTAGAGGTTATATCGGTGTCGTAGAAATTACACACATGAAGCCTATACAACATGCCATTTTTTGGGGCAGTAAATTTTTCAGCTATTTCTTATTCATCATTTTGCCTATTTTGGTCGTTGGTTTTGTACCTACAATGATTGGCTTTGGTGTATTCGTTACAGTGACGGGCTTCGTTATCAGCATCATTTTTCAATTGGCGCACACCGTTGAGCATACGGATTTCCCAATACCCGCTGAAGATGGTAAAATAGAAAATGAATGGGCAATACATCAAGTCCAAACAACGGCTAATTTTGCAACCCGTAATCGCATTGTTACTTGGTTTTGTGGTGGTTTGAATTATCAAATCGAGCATCACTTATTTCCAAAAGTGAGTCATGTTCATTATCCTGCTATCAGCCGCATCGTGCGCGATACATGCTCCGAATATGGCATTCAATACATTGAGTTTCCACGGGTTACTTCTGCTGTGGCTTCACATTATCGTTTGTTACGCGAATTAGGTAAAGCTTAATCGTTAGTTAAAAGCATAAAAAAGGAGATTGTCTATCTGCATAGGACAATCTCCTTTTTTATTACTAATTATTACATTTACAAGCAGTTAAATATGTAACATAATTTTATTTTAATTTTATTTTCACACCACCTTGAACACTGAACGAATTAATACGGTCATCTAATGTCCCAATACCTCGTTTACTAACATGATAATCAAAAGTAGGTTGTAAATAAATATCCGTCTTGTTTGTCAAACGATATTCAACACCCAATCCAGCGTTTGCAGTTAAATAAGTATTCTTTTTAAATCCCCCATTTAGCCAAACACCATCTTTGAAAAAGTCCTTTTCAAGTATTCCTTTTGGATAAACATTAGGTTCATATTGACCATAATTATTGGTCGTATTTGGTGATGGTGAAGCAACCGTCGTGTTTGAAGTTTCTACAAACAGTTCTTCCTTAGACTTAAATATTGTATTCAATGCTACACCAAAACGTGTATAGAAACGCCAGCGGTGGGTTTTTGTAAATGTGTAATTTGTACTGAGGGGTATGCTCACGATACTCAAATGAATACTCAATGGCTTTTCAACTTTATAATTACCTCTAAAATTGCCTGAAATAAATTCTACATTTGGTAAATAATATTTTTTATCCAAATAAGAAAGACCTGTTTCCACTTCTAATTTGTTCTTTTTGTAGCCAAAAGCTACACCAGCACCCAAATTAGAAACGATTTGATTTTCAGTGATTTTAGTTCTCGATTTATTATAATTGTAAGAAATCATATCAGCTATTGGTAAACCAAAAATATTGAGCCGCCATTTTGCTTTTTTCTCTACACTTATTGGAAAAGTCAGATTTACATCATAAAAATGGGTATCCAAAAATTTCAGTTTTAATATATCTAATGGATTCAATAATTTAGAAGATGCTACGACATCTAATTGATTGTCAATAGGTTGTGCATCAAAAACTTTACCGAGAGCCGATACTTTTTTCATTGGCAATTTGTCGAATATACCCCCCTCAGTATTTTTCCTTATTTGAGCGACGGATTGTACAGATGAAACATCTGAAGATTCTACGCTTTCTAAATTATCAATAGGTTTGTTATTCAGCACATTTTTCAAAGTTTGATTTCCTGTACTATTATTGAATTGAACAAAATCTGAATTAGATAAAGCATTGAAAAAAGGGTTATTAAAAGCCGCTACAGGCGTGTTAACCTTGTTTTGTTCCGACTTTATAGCATTAGGTGATGCCGAACGATTACGCCAGTCTATCGGATTAATGAAAGATTTAGGTTGCTTAATATCTTCCAGTGTTGCTTTTTTCACATCATTGTCTTTCGTTTTTTTCGTTTTTTCAACTTTTAAAGGATTCATATCCGTTTTTGAATAGTCCGAATCGAAAGGCAAATCAAGCGCATTACCGACTGTAAAGAGTGTCAATAACACCAGAGCCACTTCAACAAATTTATATCTCATAACTTTTGCGCGCCAAGAAAACGTATCTTCAATCTGTTGCGCCATATAATCCCAATGTTTGGGTTGATATTTAACGTGAAGATTCTTCAAACGTTGGCTCAGTAAATCATCAAAAGCTGTCTCAGAGTCATCTAAATCATCTAATCGCGTAACCATATCTGCCCAGTTTACAGGTTGATAAGGCACTTCAATATCCTTTAATTTATCCGCAAAATTATTATCAAAATGGGTTTCCTCAGCATCAAGTGCATCCAATTCACCCGCCATTTTCAGCCAATGGTCGGCGATAAATGGCGTTTCAATACCCCGCAGTTTGTCAGCAAAGTTATTGTCAAACTCTACGTCATTAGCATCAAGTGCATCTAATTTGTCCGCCATCAGTAGCCAATGGTCAGCAATAAACGGTGTTTCAAGGTTTTCCAATGCTTGACGAACCGTTTTATCCAAAGTATGTTGTTCGTTATCCTTCATTTCCATTTTTGTCCAAGTCAAAATTTCCAGTCAATATAGCTTGTAGTTTCAGTCTCGCTTTCACGAGATTTGAGCGGGAGGTACTTTCTGTTATGTCCAATTGGTCTGCAATTTCTCTATGTGAATAGCCTTCAATCACATACATATTAAAAACAGCCCGATATGCAGGAGTCAGTTTTTTAACGGCAATTAAAATGTCTTTTTCAGTACATTGGCTGATGGCATCGGCATCAGAACTGCTCAAATTATAAGCCGTTTCAATGTCTTCTGTTCTACGGCGCACTGTTTTACGGTAATAATCTATTGATGTATTGACCATAATGCGTCGAATCCATGCCGACAACGAAGTGCCTGGCTGATAGGACGAGACATGTTTGAAAACCTTTATGAAACCCTCATGCAAAATATCAAGTGCATCGTCATCATTGTTCGCATAGCGCATACAGACACCCATCATCTTCGGGTAATACTCTTCGTATAGCCGTTGCTGCGCCCATCGTTCTCTTGCGACACAAGCCTCGATTAGCCCTCGTTCGTTATGCTCCCATTGGAGTGTTAAATCCATTTTTAGTCCCTCGTAATTGGTGTATTGAGTGAAAATATTATTTTATTCGCTTATAAAACACCTTTATTACTTGATTTAGTTGTTTTATAAACGCTCCCATCGGCTTAATAGCTGCTTTAATTATCAAAATACTGTTGCGGAACGAAATTCCGATTAAATCGGGAAGGGCGGTACAAAATATATAAAATGTTACGTCTTGTTTAATAATAACCTCAAAAATGCAATAAAATTATAACATTTCCTTTTTTATTGATGCCCGCATTCGATTTATTGATAAAGCATTTAATCTAGGCTGCTGAAACTTGAAATTATATTAGAGCCTTTTTCAAAGAATCCCTTCGATTCAGCAAAATATAATTCCCATCAACGTCCAAACAGACCCCCTCAGTAAAAATACGTTTAAAATGATTTTTAAAAAAAGCGTTGGATTTCTTTTTGTCTTTTTTAGACAAAGCGAGTTTATTGAACAGCAAAATACCATCATCGGAGAGCATTTTTTTTAAATTCACAAGAAAATCCTCATGTTCCAATTCTGTTGGCACTTCGTCGTCTAGAAAAACATCCATACATATCATGTCGTATTTGTCTTTTGAAAACTCTGCAAATGTCGCTGCATCTGACAACTGAAACTCTATACCCGATTGAATGTCAGGCACAACGTAGGTGTTTGCTAATCTCAAAATTTCAGGGTCAATCTCAACCGCTGTGTAGTAATATTTTTTGTGAAATAGGGTTTCCAAGACTACAGGAATGCTACCCAAGCCAAAACCGAGTATCAAAACGTCTTTGATATCGAACCTATCGAGGTCAATTTGCTTAAAGGCTTTTGTAAAATTATCGTACAATTCGCCATAGCTATAAATGGCGTTGGCTGTCAATAATTGATATTGTCCACGACTCAAAACGACGCGTAAATAAGGATTGTACCCACTCCCTGTTGTCTCGATGTGAATGGTTTTTATATAACTCAACAGACGACGCCAAAGAGGTTGTTTCATAAATCACTGATTTAGACTGATTTGATTGATTTTTGCTGATTCACTGATTCAACTGATTTAAACAGATTAGTTTGATTCTGTCTAATCAATTAAATCAGAAATTCGTGATTATTTAGCCTTGTTTTTCAATGTTTTTTAAAAAAACTTTCCGAATCCAATTCGGCACAACAACTGCACCCGCCGCTAAGTAAAGATAATACGACATCAATCGCCATATCAAAGCAATGACGGTCGCTACTTCAAGATTTGATATAAAATCATGTAAAAAAGGATAAAAAAGCCCTTCTGCAATACCCGCTCCGCCCGGTGTTGGCGACAACGCCATAATGATAAACATCGTTTGTAGGCGTGAATAAAGTAGCACTTCGCGTGCGAAGTCCATTGTCGGATGGTCTATGCCATATATAAGGCATGAAATCAAGAGAAATTTGCACGTCCACGCCACCCAAGTCGCACCAAAAGCTGCCAAGTGCTGTTTCCAACCAATATTTTTCATGTCTTCAGAAGCAAGGACGATTTCGCTACCCAATCGTTCCATGCGCTCACGGAAGCGATTGAGAAATGGAATGTGCGTTGCACCTACAAAAAACCGTTTGATAAGCGTTGGGTTAATGAATAAACCATAAAAAAGAAACAAACCATAAGTCACCATACCCGCATAAGAAAGAAAAAACAAACGTGATTCCCAATTTGCATCTGAAAGGCTTTCCATATATGGACGAATGACTTTTGCCCCATTTATCGCAAAAAGAAGCGGAAAAGTGCCTACGAAAAATAATGTATCAAGAACAACTTTATATAAAACAATCGTCGTTGTTCGAGCCGCCGACAAACGCTCTTGCGTCAAAACAAAAAGAGAAACCGCCGAACCGCCCACGGTTGTAGGTGTTATACATAAGCTAAATTCAAATATTAAGACCAATTCAATACATTTGACAAAGCTAAAATGTCCTTGTGCCAATATCCACATCCGCACCGAAAAGGCTAAATGACGAATGACCATCAATATAAAAGCCAATAAAATCCAACCAAAAGTAGCTACCGACCAATGAATTTGTTGTAGTTTTTCAAAATTAAAATTGCGGAGTACCAACCATGCGACAACACCCAGACCCAACAAAATCGGTAAAATCATACGGGATACTCGAAGCGACCGCAACACATTGCGCTGCTCTTCGGAAAGGTGTTCGATATCGTCAGTAGGCTGTTTCAGACTCATGCTGCCAAGATAGAGAGATTTTTGAATTTGA
>JAYTUR010000513.1:0-6194 GCA_043744475.1 Saprospiraceae bacterium
TTAATCCAAGTTCGACCCCCTCAGTATCTATTGCTGTCACAGGTGGTATGAATCCAACTTGTTCAGGTTCAAGTGTGACGTTTACGGCAACACCCACAAATGGCGGTACAAATCCGACTTATCAATGGAAAAAAGGCGGAACGAACGTGGGTGTAGGTGGTACGACATATACCGATGCGGGTACAACAGGCGGCATTATTACATGTATCATGACAAGTGGAACGGAAATAACATGTCCAACAACAAATACAGCGACGTCAACAGGCATCACATTGACCATTAATTCAAGTTTGACTCCCTCTGTATCCATAGCTATTACAGATGGCACAAACCCAACTTGTTCAGGTTCAAGTGTCACTTTTACGGCAACACCGACCAATGGCGGCACAAATCCGACATATCAATGGAAAAAAGGTAGTACAAACGTCGGAACAGGTGGCTCAACTTACATTGATGCAGGTACAGCATCAGGCACTATCACATGCGTGATGACCATCGGAGCAGGTGTTACATGTCCAACAACAAATACAGCGACTTCAACAGATATCAACTTAAGCGTTAGTACTATTACTATGGCTTCCCCATCAGTTACGAATGTCACTTGTAATAATGGTAATAATGGTCGAGTAATCGTATCAGCCTCTGGCGGAACAGGAGCGATTTCGTACGCTATTTCACCCAATATTGGTACACAAAGCCCCTCAGGGACATTCAATGGATTAACGGCACAGATTTATACTTTCACCGCAACGGATGCTGCTGGATGTAGTAGCACAACAACAGCAAATGTCACACAACCACCTGCTATTGTTATTACACCAACCATCACGAATGTCAGATGTTTTGGACAAAGTAGTGGTAGTATTGCAGTAACTGTATCTGGCGGTGTTGGTACGGTTAACTATACAATTTCTCCGAATACCAATCCAAAAAGCCCATCAAGTCCATATTATGGCTTAACGGAGGGCACTTATGTCTTTACAGCAACCGATGCTAATGGTTGTACAAATACCCAAACAGCTATCGTAACTCAACCGTCAGCTATTGTTTTAAGCAGACCAGTGATTACAAATGCAACTTGTTTTGGACAAAACAATGGTAAAATTGTAGTTTCGGCAACAGGTGGCATAGGCACAATTACACTGGGCCTCGAACCCAATAATGGTGTCCAAAGCCCCGTAGGCACATTTAGCGGATTAGCACCTTTGTCATACATGGTGATAGCAACTGATGCCAATAATTGTAGTGCAGAGACTTTCGCCTTCGTATCAGCAGGTTCGTGTGATGCATCAGAGTCTTCGATGTTGGGAACAAAGCTGATAACATTAAAATCAGGTATCGAAGAGATGGCTCTATATCCCAATCCAGTCACAGGCATTTTGAATATCCAAATCAAAACAGAGACTGAGGGAGATGGGCAAATTGTCGTCTTAGACATCACAGGTAAATTGATTATGTCGAAATATCAAACATTTGAAAAGGGTATAAATTATTCATCATTGGATGTCAGCACATTAATTCATGGGGTTTATTTGGTACAATATATAGATGCCTTACAAAATAAACTGTCTTTGAGAGTAGTGAAAAACTAAGTTTTATTTGTTTTTTTATTTTTTAAAACCAAAATACCCCCCTCAGTAAAATGAACAAAAAAAGGTGTGAAAGTCTATCAGGACGTTCGCACCTTTTTTATGCTAATTTTTATAAAATCTACTATATCAATACGTTATAACAGAAATTATCAAAACGGAATATCCTCACCATTGCCGCTTTGCCCTTGATTAGGATTAGCCGCAAGAACAGCCACAGGGTTTGATGGAATATCATCGTCATTCATCCGTGAAGATAAACGAATGATATTGGCTTGTGGACTATTGGCATTAGAAGTGGCATTTGCCAAATTATTAAATCCAAAGTCGTCAGGGTCAGCAAATTTTGAAAATTCACCAACGAAACGCAAATTCACTTCACCCAAAGCACCGTTACGATGTTTAGAAACGATGATAGAAGCCATGCCTTTTGTCGAATTACCGTTTTCATCTTCCATAATTTGGTAATATTCAGGACGATAGATGAACGATACAATATCCGCATCTTGCTCAATCGCACCCGATTCACGTAAATCAGAAAGCTGTGGTTTTTTAGAACCACCACGCGTTTCAACTGCACGACTCAACTGTGATAAAGCGATAACAGGCACGTTTAATTCCTTAGCCAGACCTTTCAAAGCACGTGAAATAGCTGAAATCTCTTGTTCACGATTGCCGCCCCGATGCCCGTCAGTACCGCCTGTCATCAACTGTAAATAGTCAATTATAATCAACTGAATATCGTGTTGTGCCTTCAAACGGCGGCATTTTGCCCGTAATTCAAAGACATTGATACCCGGTGTATCGTCAATAAAAATAGGTGCTTTCGACATTTTTTCAATTGCTGTGTGCAATTGTTGCCATTCATGCGCCTCCAATTGTCCTGTCCGCAATTTGCTACTGCCTACTTCCGATTCCATCGAAACAAGACGTTGAACCAATTGCAAATTCGACATTTCCAGAGAAAACAAAGCGACACCTTTACCGAATTCCATAGCCGCATTACGCGCCAATGACAACGTAAAGGCTGTTTTACCCATAGACGGACGTGCTGCCACAATGACCAAATCCGAAGGTTGCCAACCAGAAGTCAAACGGTCTAATTCCGTAAAACCAGTTGGAACACCCGTCAAACCATCTTTTTTCTGCGACAACAACTCAATTTGTTTCAATAACTTACCTGCAAGGGTATTCATACCCTCGAAACTGCGCGACAAATTGGTTTCTGTTATCGAAAAAAGGCTTTGTTCCGCTTTATCAAGTAAGTCAAAAACGTCCGTTGAGTCCTCGTAAGCATCACGTATAATATTGGTCGAAACCTTTATAAGTTCACGTTGAATATGCTTTTGAGCAATAATACGTGCATGGTACTCAATATTCGCCGCTGAACCAACACGATTTGTCAATTCAACAAGGTGATACGAGCCACCAATGGTTTCAATAGCGCCCATTTTCCGCAACTCTTCCGTTACGGTCAATAAGTCAATCGGTTTTGACCCTCTAAAAAGTTCGGTAATTGCCTTATAGATAGCTTGATGCGCCTCCGTATAGAAACTTTCGGGACGTAAAATATCCATAACGGCAGGTAAGCCATCTTTGTCGAGCATCAAAGCACCCAAAACGGCTTCTTCGAGTTGCAAGGCTTGTGGCTGCACCTTTCCAAACACAAACGAGCTGAGGTCGTTTGTCTTGTTGCGGTCGTTTCCGCCAAAGCCGCCAGTGATTTTGTCGAATCGCTGTTGCTTTTGATCTTTGCTTCTGTAATCTTCCATTCTGTTTATTCCCGAAATTCGGGCTATTGATTGATTGAACTGAGCGTCTCTGCAAAATGCTCGTCCAAAGTTACATTAATTTGTTTAATCTCAAAGTGTATTTACTATTTTTTGTTTCAACAAAGATACTATTTTTCACCTTTCTACTCAAATTAAGTTATACAAGCCATCTGTTGACAACTTAATATTCAGTTAACAAACGTGTGGATAAACTTTCTCTAAATTGTGGACAAGTTTTAGTCCATTTTTTAAACAACTGAAAACCAATTTTTTGCACAAATTTACAACAGAATACTGAGGGGTTGATAAAAAGTTATCTACGTGTAGTTTATCACCTTTTTCCCTATCATTTATTGCCCCTTCTAAGACTTATCCACACCTCTTGAGGACTAAAAGAACTAACTTTGTGTTTTTTTATAACCAAATAAAATTCTTTAATCATGTCTCAAACGACAATACCGTATAAGCCAAAAAACAAAATACGTATCGTTACAGCTGCGTCTCTTTTTGATGGGCACGATGCGGCTATCAATATTATGCGCCGCATTATGCAGTCTTCGGGTGCTGAAATCATTCATTTAGGGCATAATCGCAGCGTCGAAGAGATTGTCTCGACAGCCATTCAAGAAGATGTGCAAGGCATTGCCATCACGAGTTATCAAGGCGGTCACATTGAATTCTTTAAATATGCCTACGATTTATTGAAAGAACGGGGCGCAAACCACATTAAAATCTTTGGCGGCGGCGGCGGCACTATTTTGCCCGATGAAATTGCAGAACTTCAAAACTACGGCATAATGCGTCTTTATTCACCCGACGACGGGCGCACAATGGGACTCCAAGGCATGATTAATGATGTTTTGGAACAATGTGATTTCCCGTTAGGGCAAAATATCAATGGTGAAGTAAAAAAAATATCTGCCAATGACCCCCTCAGTATTGCGCGACTGATTTCTGCTGCCGAGAACTTTCCAGAACAAAACGAGTCATGGTTAAAGGAACTCAAAACCCAAAACGCAAAAGTCAAAACCCCCATAGTCGGCATAACAGGCACAGGCGGCGCAGGTAAATCGAGCCTTGTAGATGAATTGGTACGTCGTTTTTTGATGGATTTTCCGTCGAAAAAGATAGCAATCGTTTCGGTTGACCCGTCAAAACGCAAAACGGGTGGTGCGCTTTTAGGCGATAGAATCCGCATGAACGCCATCAATAACGGACAGGTTTTTATGCGGTCTTTGGCAACGCGTCAATCGAATTTGGCTTTGTCAAAATACGTGCAATCGGCGGTGGATATACTGATGGGGGCAAATTTTGACCTTATTATCCTTGAAACGTCAGGCATTGGGCAATCTGATACTGAAATCGTTGACCATTCTGATGTTTCACTATACGTTATGACACCTGAATACGGCGCAGCAACACAGTTGGAAAAAATTGATATGCTCGATTTTGCCGACCTCATTGCCATCAATAAATTTGATAAACGGGGCGCACTCGATGCCTTGCGTGATGTCAAAAAACAATATCAACGCAACCACAACTTGTGGGAGGTTTCGACGGACACAATGCCCGTTTTTGGCACTATGGCTTCGCAATTCAATGATGTAGGCATGAATGAATTGTATATCAAGCTGTTATCCGTTATTGAAGAAAAAACAGGGGTTATTTTTAAACACCAACTTTCCAAAAGTTCCAAACTTTTGGAAAGTTTTACAGCGGAAAAAACGTTTATCATTCCGCCCAATCGCACCCATTATTTGTCTGAAATTTCAGAAAATAATAAGCAATATGACACATGGGTGGAAAAGCAAGTAAATGTTGCACGTCAGTTGTTTTCCATAAAAAACACCATACAAAGCCTTGAAAATCAAAAATTTATAAATCTAACAGATATTACTGAGGGGTTAAAAAAACTATACGAAGAAGTCGAATTGCAACTTGACGGACAATGCAAAAAACTGTTAGACAATTGGGGAAATAAAAAAGCAGCATACCAAACAGATGAATTTGTTTATCAAGTTCGTGGAAAAGATATTCGTGTTCCCGCTTATCGCGAAACGCTATCGGGTAATAAAATTCCGCGTGTCATTTTGCCTAAATTCAAGGATTGGGGCGAGATATTGACATGGGTGTTGCAGGAAAATGTGCCAGGCGAATTCCCTTACACCGCAGGCGTTTTTCCATTCAAACGTGAAGGCGAAGACCCGACACGAATGTTTGCAGGCGAAGGCAACCCCGAACGCACGAACCGCCGATTTCACTACGTTTCTAAGGGTTTGTCTGCCAAAAGGCTGTCAACTGCCTTCGATTCGGTCACTTTATATGGTGAAGACCCCGATGCTCGACCAGATATTTATGGTAAAGTGGGCAATTCAGGCGTCAACGTTTGTTGTCTCGACGATGCCAAAAAACTCTATTCAGGCTTTGATTTGACCAATCCGAAAACATCTGTTTCTATGACGATAAATGGTCCTGCCGCTATCATTTGCGCCTTTTTTATGAATGCCGCGATTGACCAAGAATGTGAAAAATACATCATCGAAAATAACTTGCAGCACCTTATTGAACAAAAAAAACAAGAAATATACGGCAAAGATTCATCATTCATCACTCATCATTCATCATTAACCCCCCCTCAGTATTTAGGCGATTTACCCGAAGGAAATGACGGTTTAGGTCTAATGCTTTTGGGTTTAAGTGGTGATGAAGTTTTACCACCAGATGTTTACAACTCATTGAAAAACAAAGCATTAAGTTCTGTTCGTGGCACCGTTCAAGCCGATATTTTGAAAGAAGACCAAGCGCAAAACACCTGCATTTTTTCAACAGAATT
>JAYTUR010000514.1:0-6188 GCA_043744475.1 Saprospiraceae bacterium
GCTTATTTTTGATAGAAAAATTGGAAATTTTTCTATCAAAAATAAGCTCAACCCAATAGATTTCTTACGCGTACGCCTTTCGAGCGAAGCGAGAAACAGGGCGTGATTGTATCTCCGAACTCTCGTTAATATTACGTGATTGCTCTTTTAGAATTTATGTAGGGTTTCAAAATTATTTAAGTGGCATTGTTGTTGACATATTGTTCTATTGATTATTGAAACAATATTAAAGATGCGGTGAATGCCGTGAACAATATAACTCTCATCGAACATGAAACTTAAATGTATCGTTGTTGACGACGACTTAATGGCGCGTAAGGCTTTGGAAAGATTGTGTGAAAAGAATAAAAATCTTGAACTGATTGACACCTTCGAAAATGGCAAAACTGCCTTTGATTTTCTATCAAATGCCCATAACATAGATTTACTATTTTTAGATATAGAAATGCCTATTCTTTCGGGTATTGAAATATTAGAAAAGCTGCCTGTTATTCCTATGGTCATTTTTGCGACTTCAAGAACCGATTATGCGTATGAAGCATTTGAATTTAATGCGATTGACTATATACGGAAACCGCTTACAGCACCGCGCTTTGACCAGGCTGTTGACAAAGCCCTTAATGTTTTGCAAAAACGGCAGGTTTTTCAAGCAGAAGCAGATGAAATTTATGTCAAGGAAGATGGACGTTATATTCGTGTACCTTGTGATGATATTTTATTTTTTGAAAACGTAGGTGATTATATACGTGTCAAAACAATTAAATCGCAGCATATTATTCATGGAACTTTGAAAAGCATTGACGAAAAACTCAATGATGCGCGTTTTTTAAAGGTGCATCGAACGTATATTGTTAATTTGTCAAAAATCAAGGACATTGAAGAAAACTCTTTGGTTATTGATAAAAATGTGATTCCCATCAGTCGTGCAAATAAAGGGGAGCTATTGGGTCGTTTAAAGATATTATAAAGGGATATTTTGATTTTTATTAAAATATTTTTTTCAAATACATAAGGCTTCAATTTATTGATAATCAATTAGTTGGGGCTTTTTTAACAGTATTATTAGCTATAAACGTTTTGGGTTTGCGCATAGCTAATGAAATTGACTGCAATAAAAGTTTATCCGAAATTTCAGGATAAAAAACCAAAAAACCGCTTATTTCTACCAAAACCCGAAAACATACTGAGGGGGCCTGGTTCTACTCCTATCTTTGTGCTATCAATACGAAATAAATATACACAATAAACTAAAGAAGAGATGTTACAAAAATCTATTGTTCTCATTGTTGATGATTCTCCTATTATGTGCCGCTTTTTAGGCTTATTCCTTGAAAAAAAGTTTGAAGTTGTTTCTTACACCAATTCACTCGAGGCATTGGCTTTGATTGAAAGTGGATTTGAACCTGACCTCGTTGTGACGGACTTGAATATGCCCAATTTGAGCGGCATCGAGTTAATCAGTGCGATTCGGGAGATACTACCGCTTGTTCCTGTTTTAGTGGTCAGTGGTGTTAAGGAAAGTATCGAACGGATTAAGGCCTTGCACGCTGGCGCAGACGATTTTTTAACAAAACCTTTTCATCCTGCTGAGTTAGAAGTACGTGCCAGCAAATTGATTGAGAAAGGCGTGCATCAAGCCCAAGAGCCTAATCGAGTGCGACAGCTTTTTGCGACTTTAATGAAGTCGGCAGCTATTTTATAAAAAATGATTCTTTAATTAGCCAAAATATACACAAAACTAATGTCATATTCAACACAAAACGCATGGGCATATTATGCCTCGAAACGCCTTATTGACGTAATAGGCGCATCTGTTTTACTCATCATTTTAAGCCCACTATTACTGACTGTGGCTATTTTGATAAAGTTAGAAAGTCGTGGTCCTATTATTTATACTTCAAAAAGAGTGGGTCGGGACTATAAAATTTTTGGTTTTATCAAGTTCCGTTCTATGCGGACAGACGCTGACAAAATGTTATTAGAAGTCAGTAAGCAGTACAACCAATACGGCGCAGATGTTAAACCCGTTGAAACACCACATTCTTTTAAAAATTTGGTTTCTGACGAAGGTTGGCTTTCTGAAATGGAATTACTTATCAAACAAGAACAGGAAAAACCATTTATCAAAATCGCCAACGACCCACGTATTACCCGCATCGGTACTTTTATCCGCAATACGAGTATTGATGAGTTACCACAGCTCATCAATGTACTGAAAGGCGATATGTCGCTGGTTGGCAACCGTCCATTACCACTTTACGAAGCAGAAAAGTTAACGACTGACGAGGCAATAGAACGATTTGTTGCACCTGCTGGTATAACAGGGCTTTGGCAAGTGACAAAACGCGGCAAAGGTAATATGAGTGCAGAAGGTCGTCAAAAACTGGACATCAAATATGCGCGTCGTGCTTCGTTATGCCTTGACTTATGGATTCTGTTTAAGACACCGTTAGCGGCTATCCAATCTGAAAATGTTTGATATTCTTTCTTTTAACACAAAAATATGTTAGTAAATGATCGGTTGTTCCTATTTGACATCGCCTACCTGAGTAGATAGTGTGTTTCTGATGACTGCCTGCACAAATGAACAAGGGGTGTTTTCATCGAAATTAAAACTCGAATCGAGTGCAGAACGTCTTATCGCTATAACGAATTACATTAGTTTACCACCTTTTATTACAGTTGATGTCGGTTCTTCTAACAATGCAAAATTATCTTTTGGCACTGAAAATACTGTTCGTGGCGGTATTGTTTAAGGAGCAGAGCTCGCAGAAGGCAGCGGCGGTGATTCCAAAATTTGTTTTACGGGCAATGGGTGCAAGCTACCGCAATGGTTTTGGCTTCGAAATGCCTATACCTTCTGGTAATATTGCTTCCGTGAAAGGTTCTGTCCTTAAAAATGGCATTGTAAATTTCAATAAATGGTACAGAGGCAGGACAAACAAACACTGTTATCATGGCTTTTAACAATGGTTTCGACATTATGAGCGCACCGTGTGGCGGTTTTTTGAATACAGAAAAGGATAAGGCAAAAATAGAAACTAAAACAATCAGCATGGAAATCAATTTCAGCACACCTGTAACAGTCGCTGAATTAGGTGATGCGCCATACAATCTTTCATCTTTGTCAATAAAGACTGCAGTCGTGAAGTGCATTTGGTAGGGTTCAAGCCAACGAACTTGGCTAACATTAAATTGCTTGGCACAGCCGATGACGACAGTAGCAACGGCAAGTATTATCAAACTAAAAACAATTTGCCTTTGGGTATTCAGGTGCCTGTCTCTTTTGAGTATCCGATAGAAAAAGAGCCAATTAATAAGGCATATTTGAAATTTAACGAATGGTCTGAAAGTAAGGTGTAAAGTATCATGATTGGTACAAGTCTGACAAGACTTACCGCAACGCAATAAAGATATATTGATAAAAGTCTCTTCTTTTTAATTTACATAGAAACTGATGCGATAGCGTCGGTTTTTTTTTGTTAGGTAAGATTTTTTAATAAAAAACCAAAAAAACCTCTTTTTCTACCAAAAACCGAAAACATACTGAGGGGTGTTTTTTTGGCTCTTATCTTTGTTGTATCAATAACACAAATTCACACAATAAACTAATTATGATGATACAAAAACCTAAAGTTCTAATCGTTGATGATTCCCCCATGATGTGCCGTTATCTGGGTTTATTCCTTGAAAAAAAGTTTGAAATTGTCTCATACACAGATTCAGTTGAAGCATTGACACTGGTTATGAGTGGGTTTCAACCTGATCTCATCGTAACGGATTTGGACATGCCTGGCTTGAATGGCATCGCGCTCATACAAGCCATTCGTAAAGCTTTACCACTTGTACCCCTCTTGGTGGTCAGTGGTTCTAAAGAAAGTGCCGAGCGCATCAAAGCCCTGAGTGTGGGCGCAGATGACCTTTTAACAAAACCATTTCATCCTATGGAGTTGGATGTTCGACTCAATAAACTTGTTGAAAGAAGTGAGTATCAAGCCAATATTTTAAACCCTATTAGACAATTTACCTATTGAGTGAGTAAAGAAGCAACATGAAAAGGAAGAAACGAGAAAATTAAATGCCGACTCATGTTTGTCAAATCTTATTCGAGAACAAAATTTTAAAAACATTCTAACAATTTTTTTTTATAACTATTTAAAATTTTAATATAATTCCAATTATGAGAAAATTTACAATCGGCTTATTAACTCTTATGGGTTTGTCAGCTTGCAAATCTTTTGACATCCCAGAAAATGGTCAAAGCATTGACCAGACAGTCAACGTTAAAGATAAAACAATGTCGCAACTCATCATTCCTGAAGGATTCACATTTGAGACGACTAAACAAGTAAACCTAAATATTGAAGCACGTGACAATGCAGGGGCTGTTTTGAGTGACGTTACATTCAACCTATTCGTAAAAGATAAAGATGGACAGGATAGCGTCTTTTTGATGACAGCACGCACAAATACGGAGGGGGTCTTCGCAACACAAATTGACCTCGAATCAAGCGCAGAACGCATCATTGCAACGACGAATTATATCGGCATACCTTCTTATCAAACCATTGACATTGGTTCTTCAACCAACCTGAAATTGGCTTTTGGTGATGATAACACTGTCAGGGATGGCGTTGTTCAAGGTGCAGAACAAGCTGAAAATGGCGGTGGTTCATTTGGCGGCAACAGTGGTGGTGGACTTTCACCTGATGCTGCGGCATTCACCTATATGGGAACCTATGTCGGGAATGTTGGTTTACCAAAATATCTTGAAGCAAAAGGAGACGTTGTTAGTTCAGCAACACTTAATCTGATTAACACTTCTTTACCTGAAGCACGACCTGTACCGGCATACAACCCTCAATACATTACAACGGCTGCGCAAACCAATATCGTTTTGAAAGCAGCGGCAGATGTTTGGGTTACGTTTGTCCATGAACAAGCGGATTATAGGAACTCGCTCGGCTATTATACGTATCCGACCAACAGCCCACCTAAAACAGCAGCGGCTATTAGCAAATTGAACATCATTTTTCCAAACGTTTCTTATGACGGTAGTGGTGGTGCTTTAAAAACAGGTGATAAAGTAAAATTGGGTAATTTCCCTGCTGGCACAACAATAGCTTGGTTTTTGGTTCCAGATGGTTGGGAAGGGAAAAGTGGTAAATTCGTAACAGACTCACGTCACCCAATCCGCTATTCCGACAGAAGCTTCAACACATTTACGACAGAAGCGAATCGCAGCCACATGGTGCTATTGAACGACGCATCAGGTAAATTGATTATGGGTTTTGAAGACCTTGACCGCCCAGGAGGCGATAATGACTTCAACGATGCTATTTTTTATGCAACAGTTAGTCCTTTTTCTGCTGTTACTACCACAAATGTGGCTGCAGCTAAAGTTATTCCAGTAGATACTGATGGTGATGGTGTTCCTGATACTGAAGACGCTGCACCCAAAGACCCAACTTATGCTTATGTTCAGTATGTGCCATCAGCGACTCAATTCGGTTCAGTTGCTTTTGAAGACTCATATCCTTTACAAGGGGACTATGATTTGAACGATTTGGTCGTTGACTACCGATATGAAATACGCACGAATGGTTCTAACAAAGTGACTTCGCTACGTCCTAAATTTATTTTGCGGGCTATGGGAGCAAGTTACAAAAACGGTTTTGGCTTTTCGTTACCTATTCCTTTTGCAAATGTGTCGTCTGTAACAGGTTCAAATCTCAAAGATGGTCTCGTAAAAGTAAACGCTAATGGTACTGAAGCACGTCAAAAGAATGCCGTCATTATGGCATTCGACAATGGCTTTAACATCATAAAAGCTTCTTATGGTTTGTTTGTCAATACAGATAAGACGAAGCCAACTGTAAAACCTGATACCATTAATATGGTCATCAATTTCGGAACGCCTGTGAAAGTTGCTGAATTGGGTACAGCACCTTACAATCCGTTTATTTTCACAAACCAAAAGCGTGGAAATGAAATACATCTGGCAGGCAATAAGCCGACCGATTTGATGGATCTTTCATTGTTTGGTAAAGCAGATGATGACAGCGGAAAAGGCAAGTATTTTCAAACGAAAAAGAATTTGCCTTGGGCAATTTTGTTACCGACTTCATTTTCATATCCTATTGAAAGAGAGCCAGTTAATAAGGCTTACTTAAATTTTAATCAGTGGG
>JAYTUR010000515.1:0-6187 GCA_043744475.1 Saprospiraceae bacterium
TTTCAAAAATCTGATGCGTTTATATATGACCATTCACGCTGACCACGAAGGCGGCAACGCTTCGGCGCACACAACGCATTTGGTCGGTTCTACTTTATCGGATTCATATTTGGCATTTGCGGCGGGTATGAATTCCTTAGCAGGTCCTTTGCATGGTTTGGCAAATCAAGAAGTGATTAAATGGATTTTTGAAATGTTGGAAGAGTTGGGTACAACGCAACCGACAAATGACCAAATTGGCGATTATGTCCGCAAGACTTTGTCGGAAGGACGAGTTATCCCGGGTTATGGTCATGCCGTTTTGCGCAAACCTGACCCGCGTTTTACAGCACAACAGACTTTTGCAAAAAAATATTGCCCCGATGCTGACCTCGTAAAAGTGGTTTGGCAAATATTTGATACTGTACCACCGATTCTTCAAAGTTTGGGCAAAGTTAAAAACCCATGGCCCAATGTAGATGCGCATTCAGGTGCATTATTGGTGCATTATGGCTTGAAAGAATATGGTTTTTATACTGTTTTGTTCGGTGTTTCAAGAGCATTAGGCGTTTTGGCAGCGGGCTGTTGGTCGCGCGCTTTGGGCTTCCCACTCGAGCGTCCGAAGTCCATGACGACAAAATCAGTTAAAGAGATGCTAGCGGGACAAGCGGCAGTTTGATTTTTGTGTCCAAAATCGCAAAATTTGTAAAAAATACTGAGGGGGGTGCTTTTGAAAAAAGTATCCCTTTTTTTGTTTTTAAAATCTATATGGAATGATTAGCCGTATCTAAATCATACTTTCGTCATTACTTTAATATTGTGAGGTCAATATTAGATATTCAAGGTATTCGTCGCCAAAAATCGCCTGTGCATCTACAAATTCGGGATATGGCATAATTTTGACGTAACTTTTCAGTTTATAATGATATTTTAAAAACGAAATAAGCAACTTTAACGTTTGTTGGATATCTTTGATTTATGAATACAACATTTTTTAAAATCTGGTGGAATATGAAATTTAGAAACATTTTTCTTATGATGGTGGTTGTTAGCGGCGTTCTTATTGCGGCATTTTGCCCAAAACCTGCTCCTGCCGACAAAGAAACAGCCTTGTTACAATCCCTGATGACAGCACTGAATCAGCTGCATTTCAACCCACAAAACATGGACGATGAGTTTTCAGGGAAAGTCTATAAACTCTACTTGAACCGTATTGACGCAGGTCGTCGCTTTTACACACAAGCCGATGTTGACCAATTAAAGCCTTTTGAAACGCAATTGGACGACCAAATCAAGGCTTATGACTACACTTTTTTCAACAAATCTGTCGAATTATTGGATATGCACATGGCAAAAGTGGAAGGCTTTTATAATGAAGTTATTACCATGCCGATTGATTTTTCAGTGAATGAAAAAATCGAAATGGATGGCGACAAAAAGCCTTATGCCAAAAACGATGCAGAGTTGAAAGACCTGTGGCGCAAAATGATTAAGTATGAAGTCATGTCGCGTTTGACCAATAAACTCGAAGAAAAAGAGAAAGGCACGGCGGATTTCAAGAACAAATCGGACGAAGAATTGAAAAAAGCAGCTTTGACGGAAACGACTAAGCAATACAACGACTATTTCAAACGCTTGAAAAAATTGAAGCGGATGGATAGATTGTCTATTTATCTTAACTCTATTGCTAATGTTTATGACCCTCATTCTGAATATTTTGAGCCTGTTGAAAAGCAGAATTTTGATATTAGAATGTCTGGTCGTCTCATCGGTATTGGTGCGCGTTTGCAAACAGACTTAGAGACAGATTATACTAAAATTTCTGATGTTATGATTGGCGGTCCTGCTTGGAAACAAGGAGAACTCAAAGATGGTGATGTCATCATGAAAGTGGCTCAAGGCGATAAAGAGCCTGTTGAAATAAGCGGCATGGACATCAACGAAGTGGTTTCAATGATTCGCGGGAAAGAAAATACAGAGGTGCGTTTGACGGTTAAAGCCAAAGCGGACGGTAAAGTAAAGGTCATTCGGATTATCCGTGAAGAAGTGATTGTTGACGAAGGCTTCGTTAAATCGCTCATTATTCAAGAAAATCAAGAAGCAGATAAAATTGGTTATATCAAATTACCGACGTTTTATGCCGATTTTGAAAACGATAACGGTCATCAAAGTGCCGAAGACGTAGCGATTGAGGTTGAAAAATTAAAAAAAGCAGGTGTAAAAGGCATTGTTATTGACTTGCGCAACAACGGCGGCGGTTCACTCCGTGATGTAGTCAAAATGTCAGGTTTGTTCGTCGAACAAGGGCCAATCGTTCAAGTCAAAGGTCGTTATGACCGCCCTGATGTGTTGAGCGATAGCGACCCCTCAGTACAATACGCTGGTCCATTGGTGATTATGGTCAATGAGTTCTCTGCTTCGGCTTCTGAAATCATGGCGGCAGCTTTGCAAGACTACGGACGTGCAATTATTGTTGGAACACCCACTTATGGCAAAGGCACTGTTCAACGCTTTTTTGACCTTGACCGCGCTTTGAATCGTGGTGGCAGTGTGGCAATGGCAGATAAAAATGGTCAACCAATCGCAGATTTAGGTAATGTGAAAGTAACAATTCAGAAATTCTTCCGTGTCAATGGTGGTTCAACACAATTGAAAGGTGTAACACCTGATATTATTTTGCCTGATAACTATATGGAAGTACCTGTGGGTGAAAGAGACAATGAGCACCCCATGCCGTGGACTTCTATCAACCCTGTCAAATACAGCCAAAATGTTGTGGAGTTGAAAAAACTGTCCCTTATTAAGGCGAATAGCGAAAAACGTGTCGCAGCAAATCCAACTTTCGCAGCCGTTTTGAGCAATGCGAAACGTATGAAAACGCAGCGCGACAATACAGAATATTCGCTCAATTTGGCACAATTCCGCACGTATGAAGCCAAACAAGATGAATTGGTTGATGGTTATAAAAAAGCTATTGTACCCATTAATGGTTTCATGTCAATGAATATTGAAGCAGATTTGGCGGCTTTGCAAGCATCGAACGACACATCAAAAGTCATTCGCAATAATGAGTGGTTGAAAGACGTGAAAAAGGATGCACAGTTATACGAAACCTTATTAATCATGCGTGATATGATTCAAAATGCTACTTTTAAAACAGCGGCTATTGAACCTAAACGCAATTGATTATCAATGATTTAGTCTAAAAACAAAAGCCTTTCCAACATCAAAGTCGTTGGAAAGGCTTTTGTTTTTTTATGGATTATGCCAAAACCCTTTGAAAATTCCGTTGTTTTGCATTTTAATTAATGTGTGTACTCAATGCACAAATTCCTAAATCCTAATTCCTAATTTTTATGACAGCATACCTTTTGACCATCGGCGACGAATTACTAATCGGTCAAATCACAGATACCAATTCGACTTGGATGGCACAACAACTTAATTTGCAAGGCATTCGTATTGTTGGCAAGGCATCGGTGGGCGATGTACACGAAGACATTCTTGAATCTATCCGTTATGCCCTTTCAAAAGCGGAACTCGTTTTGGTGACAGGCGGATTGGGCGCAACGAAAGACGATATTACAAAAAAAGCCTTAGCCGATTACTTCCATGTACCTATGATTTTCCATGATGAAACTTTTGGAAGGATGACTTATTTTTTCAATAAAATAAATCGGACGGTTTCTGAAATGAATAAAAACAGTTGTTTTATGCCTCAAAATGCCTTGATTTTACCAAATGACAAGGGTTTAGCTCCTGCGATGTGGTTTAATACTGAGGGGGGTAAAGTGGTCGTTTCGATGCCAGGTGTTCCTTACGAAATGCAGCATTTGATGAGCGACCGGGTATTACCGCGCTTACGGGCTTCATTTCCCATGTCGCCAATTGTGCATCGCACGCTCTTGACGGCGGGTGAAGGCGAAACGATGTTAGCAGAAAAATTAAGCGATTTTGAAGACACATTGCCCGAAAATGTCAAATTGGCTTACTTGCCGTCGCTCGGCACGGTGCGTTTGCGTTTGACCGCACGCGGCGATAATGAAGCGATTTTGAATGAACAATTAGACACCTTGAAAGCTGAATTAGAAGAAATCGTCAGTTATGCCGTGGCGGGTTACGATGATGATACGATGCCTGTTGCGGTAGGGCGCATGTTGACAAAAGAGGGTTTGACATTGGGCATTGCTGAAAGCTGCACGGGCGGTTATTTATCGCATTTGATGACGACTGTTTCGGGCAGTTCTACCTATTTTGAAGGCAGTGTCATCGTTTATTCCTACGATTTGAAGGAAAAGTTACTCGGTGTCTCCAAAAAGATGCTCGATACTGAGGGGGCGGTTAGTGAACGTTGTGTGCGCGAAATGGTCACAGGTACGCTCGACACGCTCAATGTTGACATCGCTATTGCCATTTCAGGCATTGCAGGGCCTTTGGGTGGCACGCCTGAAAAACCTGTCGGAACGGTTTGGATAGCGGTCGGCAATCGCGAAGAAACAATTGCGTATAAAATAGGTATTGATAGAGGCCGATTGAAAAATATTGAATACGCCGCCAATACAGCCTTAAACTTGCTGCGAAAATTTCTGCTTCAAAATGTAAAAGCCGTCAAAAAGGCGTAATTTTGCCAAAATTTTGTTTGGATACTGAGGGGGTACTTTTTTTAATGCCTTGATTTTCAACCAAATATAAACCATAATTAATTTTTAAAAATTTATTAAGATGGCAAAAGTCGAACTCGTTATGCCCAAATTGGGTGAAAGTATCATGGAAGCGACCATTCTCGGTTGGAAAAAAAATGTCGGAGAGCGCGTCGAACAAGACGAAACGATATTGGACATTGCGACCGACAAAGTAGATTCCGAAGTGCCTTCGCCTGTGAGCGGCGTTTTGACCGAAATTCTTTTCAATGAAAATGATGTCGTGCCTATTGGTTCTGTCATCGCTTATATTTCTACGGAAGTAGAAGCAGAAGGACAACCCACATTCAGCAAAAATTTACCGCCCGTTTCAATACCTAAAGCAGAGTCTAATGGCGCAGAACACAAGCCTGTTGCCGTAGCAACCCAAGAAATCACTGTGTTATATGAGCTTAAAAATAAGCCTTTGTCAACAAAGCCGACTTCTGGTGACCGCTTTTATTCTCCATTGGTGAAGACCATAGCGAAAGAAGAAGGCATCAGTACAATCGAATTGGATAGCATAACTGGTAGTGGTGATGGCGGACGCGTGACCAAAGCCGATATTTTAAGTTTTGTTACACATAAAAAAGAAAGTAAGTTTGTTTCAAGTCCTGTCATAACAGAGGACATAACGATACCGATGCCTAAAACCCCAACGGCTGCGCCTGTTGTATCCACTTCTGATAATGTTGAAATCATAGAAATGGACAGAATGAGGCGTTTGATTGCTGACCACATGGTAATGTCAAGACGTGTTGCGCCTCATGTCACTTCGTTTGTTGAAGCCGATGTCACCAATTTAGTGAATTGGCGGAACAAAGTTAAGGGTGATTTTATGCGCAAATATGGGACAAACATGACGTTTACGCCCATTTTCATAGAAGCTATTTGCATTGCGCTCCGAGAATTTCCATTGGTGAATTCAAGCGTCAATGACAATCAAATCATCGTTAAAAAAGATTTGAATATTGGTATGGCAACGTCATTGCCTTCTGGCAACCTCATCGTTCCCGTCATCAAAAATGCGGATAGAATGAACCTCATCGGTTTGTCTCAAACGGTTAATGACTTAGCGACAAGAGCGCGTGCCAACAAATTGAAGCCCGAAGAAGTGCAAGGCGGTACTTTTACGCTCACAAACGTCGGCGGTTTTGGTAATATCATGGGTACGCCCATCATCAATCAGCCGCAAGTCGCTATCCTCGCAACAGGGACAATTAAAAAGAAACCTGCCGTTATTGAAACGGATTTTGGCGATGTCATAGCCGTCCGTCAAATCATGTATCTCTCCATGAGCTATGACCATCGTATTGTTGATGGCTCCATGGGTGGCACGTTCCTACGCCGCGTAGGTGATTTATTAGAACAATTTGATGTAAATAGAACAGTTTAATGAATAGTGGATAATGAATAATTTAGGCGTAAATTATCCATTAAAGGGCTTTTTTATAAAAATATCACGAATAGTTACTCCCTGTTTTTTGCTTCGCAAAAAAGGCGTGCATTGAGAAAAATCTATCAGAGCG
>JAYTUR010000516.1:0-1617 GCA_043744475.1 Saprospiraceae bacterium
TTTAATAATTCGCTAAAATATTCATAATTTCGGCATTATAAAAACTAAAAAAGCGAGTAGTCCTATCGACCCTCGCTTTTTTTATCATAACCGACGCTATTATATTACATCCAACCCAACATTTGTACAAAGAATGTACAGACAAAAGGTAAACATACCCAAAAAAGTTGTGGCATAAATATAATCATTGCGATGGTTGCCACAGTAGAAATTGCGAAATAAATCGCATGTTTGCGGCTAAATGTTGTCATTTTTTCCATAATTATCTTTTTTTGTTGCAAAATTAAAAAGCTATTCGGACTAAACAAGGCTTATCATTATTATTTATACAATTTCTATGCTCAAACATAAATAATCAGCAAAAATTAATCATAATAATCAATCCAAAAATCATATAAATCAATCTAAATCAGTGATCCATTATCTCATCGCCGTTGATACAGGCGGCACATTCACCGATTGCATAGCCATTGACCAAAATGGTGCGACACACACTTGCAAAGTATTGAGCAACAGCACCTTACGGGGTTCAATAACAGAATGGATTGATGAACAAACCTTTGTTGTTCAAAACTCTTGGTTGGCACAACGCGATATTTTTAAGCATTATCAGTTTCGATTACTCAACCACCCCCTCAGTATAACCGCTGATTTTTTCATTCATAGTTATGATGTTGAACAAAAAATTATCGTTCTCAATAAACCATTCCCATCTGAATTGTTTGGTCAAAAAATAGCCTTTGACATCACCGCCAACGAAGAAGCACCGATACTTGCCGCCCGTTTGATAACTCAAACGGCACTTGATGAGGCATTTCCAAACCTCACTTTACGATTAGGGACAACGCGTGGAACAAATGCTCTTTTAGAAGAAAAAGGCGCAAAAACGGCTTTTTTGACCACAAAAGGTTTTGTTGATATTTTAGCGATTGGGACGCAACAACGCCCCGACCTTTTTGCTTTAAATATTGTAAAACCAAAGCCGCTTTATACTGAGGGGGTAGAGATTTCAGAAAGATTAGATGCAAAAGGTACTGCTTTGAAGTCTTTGAATATCAATGATTTAGATAAAATTATTGCTCATTTAAAAAAACAAAAAATAGAATCCATTGCTGTTTCGTTCATGCACGCCTATCGCAATCCTACGCATGAAATGGCTTTGAAAAAAGCATTGGAAAAACACTTTGCCTACGTCTCAATTTCATCAGAATTATCACAACAAATCAAATTTGTTCCACGCACCCAAACGACTGTGGTAAATGCCTACCTCGCTCCTATTTTGCATGATTATTTGAATAAAATTATTCAGAAACTGCCTTCCGATGCTTTAAGAGTTATGACGAGCGCAGGCAGCCTTGTCCATGCCGATTTTTTTAAGCCTAAAGACAGTTTACTGAGTGGTCCCGCAGGCGGTGTCGTCGGTGCGGCAGCGATAGGTCGGCAAAGTGGTTTTGAGCGATTGATTACCTTCGATATGGGCGGTACGAGTACAGATGTTGCCCGATATGACGGCGATTTTGATTATCGTTTTGATATGACAATCCGCAACGCAACGGTCTTTTCTCCTACGCTTAATATTGAAACAGTTGCAGCAGGTGGTGGTTCTGTCTGTTATTT
>JAYTUR010000517.1:0-1616 GCA_043744475.1 Saprospiraceae bacterium
TGATGAATCATAGTAATATAACTCTTTAAAAAATTGATTATCAACATTTTATCATTCAATTCGAAATCACCAACCGTATAATCGGTATAATCTACTGAAGTTATGAATCTACACGAATATCAAGGCAAGGAATTGCTGAAAAGCTACGGCGTAAAAATTCAAGAAGGCATTCTTTGCCATACACCTGACGAAGTATTTGAAGCAGCTACCCGCTTACGCACTGAGCGTAACAGCGAAGGCTGTGTTGTCAAAGCACAAGTTCACGCAGGTGGACGTGGCAAAGGTGGCGGTGTCAAATTTGCACCAACGCCTGAAAAAGCAAAAGAAAAAGGGCAAGACATACTCGGTATGATGCTCATAACGCCACAAACCTCTGCCACAGGTAAACTTGTGCGTAAAGTTTTAGTGTGTGAAGACGTTTATGGTCCCGGTGCAAGCGAACCAAAAGAGTACTATATATCTGTATTGATGGATAGAGGTAAAAAATGCGATGTCATCATCTATTCTACTGAGGGGGGTATGGATATTGAAAAAGTGGCTGAAGAAACGCCACACCTAGTTCATAAGGAGTGGATTGACCCGCTTTTGGGCTTGCGTCCTTTTCAAATTAATAAAATTTGCTTCAATTTAGGTTTGAGTGGCAAGGCTTTCAAAGAAATGGCAGCTTTTATTTCTTCATTATACAAGGCGTATGTCGGCAGTGATGCCAGCTTGTTTGAAATCAACCCGTGTTTGAAAACATCTGATGATGGCATTCTTGCCGTTGATGCGAAGGTATCCATTGATGACAATGCGCTGTTCCGTCACGCCGACCTCGAAGCACAAAGTGACAAGTTGGAAGAAGATGCAACAGAAGTTGAAGCGATGGAAGCTGAATTGAACTATGTCAAACTTGATGGCAACGTGGGCTGTATGGTCAACGGCGCAGGTTTGGCAATGGCAACGATGGATATGATTCAACTATCAGGCGGCCAACCTGCTAACTTCCTTGACGTAGGCGGCACAGCCAATGCTGAACGTGTTGAAAAAGCATTCAATATCATTTTGAGTGACCCGAATGTAAAAGCTATTTTGGTGAATATCTTTGGTGGTATTGTTCGTTGCGACCGCGTGGCTCAAGGGGTCATTGACGCATATAATAATATAGGTGCAATCAATGTACCTATCATCGTACGCCTTCAAGGAACGAACGCTGACATCGCTAAAAAGATGATTGATGAGTCGGGTCTTAAAGTCTTTTCTGCTATTGAACTTAAAGAAGCGGCTGAACTTGTTAAGCAGGTTTTAGCATAAAATTAGGTTGTTTATCGTTTATATTGAGCTAATAACCCAGAGAAACGGCTAAATGACTCTTTGATATTGGTACAAAGATATTTTTCAAGCCAAAAAGTGTTAATGGCTGAATTTTTTTTCAAAATTTCATACTTTTTATTTGCATCAATAATAAGATTATGTATCTTTGTCCTATCAGAAACGAGACAATTGTTGTTTTTGAATATTAAAAAAAAATAGTCATTCCGACATAAAGAGTTTTGTACTCATGGTATAATTTTTTTGGGGTTAACAAATGTTGATTGGTCTGCGAACTTTGTTCGCAGGCTTTTTTTTTGTACCTA
>JAYTUR010000518.1:0-6180 GCA_043744475.1 Saprospiraceae bacterium
GTTCAGGCATCGCTTACAACTATGGCGGTGATTGGTTTATTGCCAATTCCTTGTTCTATTGTCTATTATTTCCCGTCAGTCGCACCTTGAGCATTGACAGTCGCTTATTTCGTCGGCAAACACCTGTTTTCAGGATTTACACGCTCGTTTTACAGATTCACTTGTGTTTTGTCTATCTTTTTGCAGGCTTTTCAAAGTCACTTGGCACAACTTGGTGGAATGGAGAGGCGATTTGGCGTTCCGTTATGGCACTTGATTTTCGGATGTTTGACGTGAGTTTTTTGTCCCAATATCCCGCATTATTGACCGCTTTGGGCATCTCTGTCCTCATCCTCGAATTTTTTTACCCCTTATTTATTTTCAGCAAAAAGACACGTCGGTTTTGGCTTTTCGCAACCGTTGGTATGCACATTGGTATCGCCGTTTTTATGAAACTGTGGTTTTTTGCAGCCATTTTAATTGTTTGGAATATCACCGCTTGGGGTTTTCAGACGGAGAAAAATGTGGCGAAAGCAACGGCTTAGAATCTGTTTTAAAACCTAAAATTAATTTTTTCGCATAGTCAGATAAGGCGTTTTCACATAGATAACAAAGGTATTTATCCCAAAAACTATGCTTTCTATGTGAAAACGCCTTATCTGACTATGTGAAAAGAAACAAAATGAGTTGTAAAAAAGTCCACAATAGGCATGTCCCCTAATGTGGACTTTTTTCATATCAACCTTAATGAGCTTTTCTACCCCCTCAGTATTTTTATAAAAAATTCCTAAAAAAATGTCACGCGGAAAACCTTTTGAGATTATACATACAACAACCGAAAGAAAGACAGTTCCGACACAACAAATTAGTCCATGAATTTTAATCACAATTTTCAATAATCACATTTTCTTGAACTTTAAAACAATTTTAAAAATGAAAAATTCAATCATCATCGTCGCCATCGCATTCATCGCTATTTTTTCAGCCAACACAGCAAACGCTAACACTTACGGCTCTACAACGCCTACGATTTCGGCGAATAAGTTCACAATTACCATCACCATCAACTTTGGTCGCAAAAGTCAAGGCTGTTCAGGCACAGGGATTTGCAGCATCATTATCTCCGCCGAATTGATGGCTAAACCTATGGACAACGGGGCTACGGGCGTTGCCGAAATGAAAGACGGTAAACTCGTAATGACCCTCAACAAAAATTCTATGACCCGCGAAGCAATAACTAAATACTTCGCCAACAACAAATTTTCAGTAGAAGAAGACTATCAAGTGGCTGAAAACATCGTTTCGCCACGAGATGTAGCATCTGGACAAGCAACGGGCAGACGGCAATACCAACCGATTATGATTCGCAAAGGCATATATAATGTGCAAGACAACGGCTCAACCCTTACAATCGTGTTTTAAAATTAAACAACAATAGAGGTCAAAACCTCTTATCCCCCGCAAGTGTCGGTCGTAGTCATAGCTTGCTGCGACCGATTTTTTATCACTTTTAGATTGAATAATTTATAGACTAAAAGATTGATAATCAATAATTTAATCCAATTCGTGAACTTTTAAATTTTATGAAAATGAAAGCGCAATATCACTCTAAATTCTTTTTGATACCCCTCAGTATAATGCTCATTTTTGGGCAAATAAAGGCTCAAAAAATCGTTGAAACGCAAGCCGTTTTTGACAATATCCGTCAGGACTCAACACTAGGCTTAGAAATTGGGGTAGGTGTTGGCTTAGATTTTTCAAGTCTTTCGCTCATCAATCCACGTCCAAATGAAGGGCAGAACAATGTCGCTTTTGGCGGCTTATTGAACCTTTTTGTCAATTATACAGGCAAAAAAGTGATTTGGGACAATCGTTTTAACCTTCAATTATCGGCACAAAGGGTAGGGGATAGGTCGCAGCCTTTTACCAAAACAGCCGATGTTTTTCAAGTCAATACATTGATTGGACGTAAATTAATCGGTAAAATTTACCTTGCAGGTATGGTTGATTTGCGAACACAATGCTTTTTTACTTACGGAAACGGCTATTTGGACAGCTATGGCGGCAAATACCCCTTGACTTCCGAACCGTTTTCACCCGCTACGGTGAAACTTTTACCGGGGCTTTTATACCGACCGAACAGCGATGTCAAAGTGCTTTTTTCAGTTTTAGCTTCAAAAGCAAATATCGTTGCCAATAACTTTTTAGCTGCCCAAACAGGTGACAATACTGAGGGGGTCGGTTTGCTCGGAAATCCGAACAATGGCGATGGGCAGTTTGAAAATTCAGACCTTCAGTTTGGTGCAGAATTGCGTGGCGAGATGACAAAGAAGTTTTTTAAAGACAAATTAATCGTGATGAGTGTTGTAGATTTGTATTCAAATTACTTGAAAAATCCGCAAAACATAGCGTTTGAGTGGTATAATTCGATAGATTTGGTGGTTTTTAAAAACATCAGCATCAACCTAAAATCCGATTGGTTTTATGACCACAACGTTTTGGTCAAAATCGGTGGTGATGACAATAACTTAGGTCGTCGGATGTTCATTCGCAACGGTGCTTTTATTAAGTTTAATACTTTATTTTGAGCTACGAATTAGTTGCTCACAAACCGAAAGAATATGAAAAAAATACTTTTTTCTCTTGCTTTTTTCTTTGTTTTAGGCTTCGCCAAAACGCAAACCATTAATTTTCAAGTTGTTATAATTTTTAAACCAACCGCAACTTGGGCAGACATTACGAGCATCAAAACTGCTTTAAATGCTGTGCAGTTGGACTCCACTTTCCCTTCGCGTGCCTTGTTGTGGCGTTGTTCGGCAACAGTCGGTTCAACGATAACGATACCCAAATTAGGTGGAGGCACAGTGGTTTCTGCGCCGATTACAAGCAGTGGCGGCGGTTCAGAAGCGGTGGGTGTCATTTGCAATAGCGGTCAATCGGAAGGTGTCTCGCTCAATGAGGTCTATATTATTCCCGAAAGAGACTCTTCGCAGCGCTTTGAACCCATCCCAATTTTTAGTAGTACGGGCTGCGCGACTTCTGTAACGGATAGCATCGTGACTTGCCCTGCGGGAAGCCGTGTTTTGCGTATGGCAATCATGGATTCAGGCATTGATATTGAGGGTCTTGATGCGACCAAAACGATAATTATTCGCCATGATTCGCTCAAAGCCTTTGTCGCTTATCGTGTGGGAGAACCGATTGACGGGGTGGACAATGATGGAAATGGCTATAAAGACGACCAAATCGGCTATGATTTTGTTAATAATCAAGGCGTTCCGAAGGACAGTACAGGGCATGGGACTTTTGTTGCGGGTGTTGTTAGGCATATTTTGAAACGCAATAGTGGTGATGCGATTAAGTTTTATGTCTTAAAAGTTTTAGATAGTAAAAATCGAGGTTACGAATACAACTTCATTCGTGCTCTGGATTGGGCTGTAAAACAGAAAGTAGAAGTGGTGAATTGCAGCTTTATCAGCAGCGATGAATTGATGGACACCATGCAACCTTTTGCCGCAGCGATTAACACAGCGCAAAGTTATGGGCTGCTCGTGAGTGTTGCCGCAGGCAATAAATCCAAAAATGTGGACGTAAATTGGTACGGTTCGCCTTCATTTCAGTGCGAAAACATGATAGTTACGGGCGCAACAGCCTGTACGGACAGCGTGGCATGGTTCTCAAATTTTGGTAAACGCAATGTTGATGTTTTCACCGTTGGAAAAGACATCGTTTCCACATGGCTCAACAATCAGTGGGCAAGGCACAGCGGTACGTCGTATGCCGCACCACAGACAACAGCCATTGCCGCCTTGCTGTTAAGCCGTTTGACGGGTTCAAATTGGCAAAAAGCCAAATGTGCAATACTCATGGGGTCGAGTTATCGGGCATTTTTGTTGCAAAAAGACAGGCGTTCAGGCATTTTGAACGGCGTAAATGCCTCAAATTTGTTGGCGACAGTCACTTTTCCATGTGCTGGACTGGTCAATACTGAGGGGGTATTTGAGCATCTGAAAGGCGTTGTCGTCTTTCCAAATCCAACAGCAGACAACGTTTTAGTAAATTTTTATTTGACAAAAAACGCAACGGTTAGTGTATCGGTTTTGAATACAATGGGGCAAATGATGTCTTCTGAAACGCTTAATAGCGTCGTTGGACTGAATGAATACCCCCTCAGTATAATAGGTGAAAATGGGGTATATTTTGTTCAAATTCAAGTGGAAAAAGAAGTAATTGTTAGGAAAGTGGTTAAATTTATGCCATAAATAGGATGTAAAAAAAATTAATTAGGTTTTCAAAAACAGACAAACGGGATATAATGGGTTGTCGAAAAATGTGCGTTTTTTAAATTTATAAATGAAAAACATAATGGAAAATAATAGCCTCATTCCGTTTAATGAATCAAAAATTCGAAAGTTTTGGCATCAAGAAGAATGGTGCTTTTCAGTTGTTGATGTCATTGAGATTTTGACAGACAAACCCAATCCATCGCGGGATTGGACAAACTTGAAAAGAGAGATAAGGAACTTTACCCAATTTGGGTAAAGTTGAAATTAATGGCTTTAGACGGCAAAGCAAGACCTTCTGATTTAAAGATTAAATCACATTGGTTTTCTTTTTCTTGAAAAGAAAGAACCCAATAACGCCTAAAATCAAAGCCATTAAACTCCAAACCCAAGGCTTTTCCCACCACACCCGAAAATCAATAGGCGACACATTGCCGATCACAACGGTTGCGCCCCATTCATTTGGGATAGAATACTGAGGAGGGCAATTTTCGAGATATTCAAGTTTGGCTTTTTGCAGTGCAATGTCTTTTGGGTCACCATTTTTTAGGTTTTTGTAAAATGCCAACATCACTTTTGAGGTACTCTCATCTGGAATTGACCACAAACTCATCACCGTTGAAGGGCAACCCGCGTAAGCAAATGCACGGGCAAGGCTCATCACACCTTCACTGCGGCGGAGTTCGCCGTTACCTGTGTTGCAGGCACTTAGGACGGCTAAACCTGTTTTGAATTGCATCGCAAACAAGTCATATCCGCTTAAAAAATGGTCATTTGAAGAGTCTGCTTTTGAAAAAATAAGCCCTGAATTGAGTGGATTTTTCTCATCAATCGCGCCGTGCATCGCCAAATGGAGGATGCCACAATCGGGTGCATGGCGCATAAAAGCCAATTTTGTTGCACCACCATTGAGCCAAATTTGTCCACCACCCAATAATGCTTGTATGCTTTTAACTTCATCATCGGCAAAAGCCAATCGGCTCAAAATGTCTGAACGTGTATTGTTTTCGTCTTTTTTTGAAGTAGAATCGGCATTTGATAGACTTTTTATGGTTTCGTCATCGTATTCAATCCCAAAACCACCAAAATTTTGAGCTGAAAAAGACCCCTCAGTATTATCAATCAAACGAAGCGAATAAGCATAACTGACTGCATATTGTCGCAGCAAATAAGGCACTTCCTGCCCTTTCCATTTTGTTGTCGGTTTTGTCAATAGCAATTCAAAAGGCAAGTAACCTAAATAGCCGTCGGGAACAATGCGTAGGCGTTTTAATGTGCCATTTGTATTGAGCGCAGAGATTGGTTTTTCTATTAAATCCTTGAAAAAAGTATGACTTAAAGAGCAAAAATCCTGTTCTGCAAGCACCGTTGAATCACTGATAAATTTTTCATTGCTCAACGATTTTTTCAATGCTTTAAAATTTTGAGCATAGTCAGATGCCTGTTTTTGAGCAAAAATTTGACAATCAGTTTTTGAAAAAGCGAAGGCAAAAAGGCTTGAATCACCTGCAAAATAGGAAACCGTAAGGGTTTGGGCATCAAGAGCTTTTTGAATGGCTGAAATACTGAGGGGGTCGGTTTTCGCTATTTTTAAGTCAAAATACTTAGGAAATTGCTTTTCAAGGTGCTCATTGAAGCGGTGCAATTGTTCTTTGGCATTGAAAAGTTGACTGCGTGTTTTGACTTTCAGTGAATCAGAATCGGCTTCGTACAATTGTTTTTCGAGGTAGGCGACTTCGGCACGTCCGTTGCGTTCCTCATCAAGTAGGTTTTGCGGCACGCCGCCAAAATTTTTTGCGCGGGTATCTTTTAGGTTTTCAAGCAACACGAGGGCTTTGTTTTTTTCGGCAAAATTGATAGCGGCTTCTGCATACTGCGGGGTCTTATTTTTTTCATAAAAATGAAAAGCTAAGGTTAT
>JAYTUR010000519.1:0-6179 GCA_043744475.1 Saprospiraceae bacterium
CGCTTGTCGCTGACCGTTTCTCTAAAATCGGTTCTGACCCTGAATTAATACCTACTAGTATGTACGAAGCGATTGACCGTTGCCGTATTTATATGCAAAAACGCGCACCCCGCAAGGTCATTTTCAATTTTCCCCCCCTTGAATCCTCCCCTTCCCGTGCGAACGAGATACCAACACACTATGCAGGTGTAAAAATGAACAATCACTTATTCGATTGGGTTGTTGAAAACTTACTCCGCAATGCCATTGATGCTTTGGACGAAGGTAAAGGCGTTTTGACTGCCAACATCTACGAAGAATCGCATTGGGTTTGCGTGGACATCAGTGACACTGGTCAAGGCATTCCGCACAACAAGTTCAAAACCGTTTTTCAACCAGGCTTTACAACTAAAAAACGGGGTTGGGGCTTAGGTTTGTCATTGGCAAAGCGCATTATTGAGAATTATCATGGTGGTAAAATCTTTGTTAAAGAATCTACATTGGGAAAAGGGACGACGTTTTGCATCAAGTTACCAAAAGACGAGAAAAGTGACAAATAAAAAAATGGATTGGCTGTGTGGAATTTTTACTAATGCAGCATCTTAATTGTAAAGCAACAAGGCATTCACCTTATGTCTTCAATCACATTTATTTACAATTAAAAACAATCTGTCATGTTTAAAACCACCGCGCTTTTATTCACTCTCCTATCCCTCAGTATCAATACGTCCAGTCATTTGCCTACTGACACAAATACTCTGTCATGCTTTTATGAAGCGAAGATAATGGACACCGTTAAACAAACCTTTAGTCTTATTAAGCCCATTAATGCTAAGAAAAAAGGTAAAATTCAAGTGGCTTTGCTACTCGATACCTCCAACTCAATGGACGGTTTAATTGATCAAGCCAAATCTCAAATTTGGAAAATGGTCAACCGTTTGGCAGCCTCGAAAAAGAATGATGAGGCTTCTGACATCGAAATTGCTCTTTTTGAATACGGCAACGACAACCTCGAAATGGGTGAAGGCTATATCCGTATGGTTAACAGCTTGACGAGTGATGTGGACGCTATTTCTGAAAAACTTTTTGCCCTCAAAACACGGGGCGGTAGCGAATACTGCGGTTGGGTCATTGGCGATGCCGTCAGTAATTTGAAATGGTCTGATGATGCCGACGACTTAAAACTCATCATTATTGCGGGCAATGAACCCTTTGATCAAGGTCCAAAAGACTATCGTGAAACATGTAAAACTGCCTTTAAAAAAGACATTATCATCAATACCGTTCACTGCGGTCCTGCGCAAGAAGGCGTTCGGACGCATTGGAAAGAGGGTGCAGACATTGCGAAAGGCAAATACCTCAATATCGAGCAAGACCGCAAAATTATTCACATCCGCACGCCCTGGGACGACCGAATGTATGAACTCAACGGAAAATTGAACAGAACTTATATCGGTTACGGCTCTGTGGGCAAGGAAATGAAGGTGCGTCAAGAGAAACAAGACATGAATGCGGCTGAATACGGCTCTGCAAACGTGGCTTCTCGAACGGCTTATAAAGCCAAAGCACAATACCGCAACGACTCGTGGGATTTGGTTGATGCTTCTGAAAAAGACAGCGATAAAATTGCGAATATGAAAGCCGATGAATTGCCTGAAGAAATGAAAAAAATGTCTGTTTCAGAACGTAAAACCTACATAGAAAAATTGCGAAAAGAACGCGACGATGCCCGTAAAGAAATTCAAGAATTAGAGAAAAAAATAGCCACTTTCACTGCTGAAGAAACCTTAAAACAAGGCGATAATTTGACCTTAGATAAAGTCATGCAAGACGCTGTTGTGGAGCAAGCGAAGGAAAAAGGGTTTGTTTTTGAAAAATAGCCCCCTCAGTATTTTCAATGAGGTTGTCTAAGGAGTCCTATCTCCTAAGACAGCCTCATCTACTTTTATGCAGGAGTTTTGAAATTTGCGTTATGAAATTTGCGCACAAACCATTGAATATCAACTGTTTTAGCATCTCAAAACTCACAGTTATTACTGACTACAACTTAAATATTTTCCAAACCTAAAACCTTCCTCAAACAAGGAATCTGTAAGAAACTGTTTTAAAATAGTTTCTTAGTTCTACTTTGGCACTTTGCGAACTGTTCTGGGGCTACGCCCCGATAAAAAAAAATCTAATCTCACTTGCTACCGAGGTTTTGCACCTACGGCGCATTCGGTATTTGTATTTTTTGCGCCGTAGGTGCTTAACCTCGGTAGCAAAATCATCCGTCAAGCCCTTTTTGAGGGCGTAGCCCCATCACCATTTTAAAGTGCCAAAGTAGAATTAGAATATCTCTCGACAACCTATGTCCTTCTCTTCCCTTCGAGAATCTCTATCACTTAATGAATTTATTTATTATATATAATAAATAAATTCATTATGCCTTATTTATTGTAGTCCCGCTTCGGTTTAATGTCACATTTTTTAAAATTAAAAATGAGTATTTGATTTATAAGTAGTTAACTACCAAATACTTGAATCTCAAAAAAACATCTATCACTTTACATTTAAGCTGATATTAATATAATGAAAAAGGAGCTTTTAGGATGAAAGTCAAATAATAATATACTCATTTTCGTATTGCAAGGTTTAACATAATATCGTAAATAACAGCTTATTGACACCCATTTATGCGACTATTTTAAACCGAGCACATAAGATTATTTTTTAAAACAAATAAATACTAAAAAATGAAATTTATTTACTTCTTCTTTCCGTTTTTCCTTATTAATACCTCAAATGCTCAAATTTTAAAAGTTTCTCAATTTGGAGGCGAATATAAGGATAACCGTTTTGACTTGACTTTTACAACAATCCGAGAAGTTGAAACAATATATTTTATGATTGAAAAAAGTGAAACTGCCCTTGATTTCAAGGTGATCACATCAATAAACTGCAAAGGCGATAATTCACATTATAATTACATTGATTCATTTCAAACAAAAGGCTGTTATTATCGCCTTTCTGAAATGAATAAAAACAATCAAACAGAAATTCATAAAATAATTTTTGTTGAAAAAGAAGAAAAGAACGTATTAAGGGTTTTTCCTAATCCTTCAAATGGTTCAGATCTTAATATTGAAAGCAGTAAACCGTATGCCATTTTCGACTTATTCGGAAGAAAATGTAACGAAAAGGATCTTCAACCAGGCATGTATATTGTTCATAATGGCATCAAATCAGTCAAACTCATGATACGATAATTAAACAAAGACCATTATTGTTTATGAAAAAATATCATTCAAAATCATTGATAAAATACAGAAAATGGGTATTAGTTCACACTGATACCCATTTTATTTTATTGAAATTCTGTTTGAAAATACCTAATCAAAACTCAAAATCCCAAACCGATATGCCCGACCACTTTCACCATAAACCGCCATATCTCTGCGTCCGACTTGACGACAAATTTTAGGGCGTGTGACCACACCTTTATCCCTATTTGAAAACATTGGATAACGCTTCAAACTGCCATCGCGAGCGACTTCTGCGAGCGTTACAACAGAGTATTTATCAGGCGTTTCAGCAACCGTTTTATCTCGTTTCGGGTCGAGATTTTTAGGATTTTCGTTATAAGCAAAATACAATTTATCCGCCACAATACTCATCGAATATGACGAGTACAAGCCGCCATCATTAACCGAAATTTGGCGTTTCGGCACGCGTGTTGTCCATGCAATTTCACCATCAGGTTGAATATTAACGACGATAATATCGTTGTAGTTAAAATAATAATCTGACCGACGATTACTGCGGTTGTAACGAGAGCCATAAGGGTCATAATATGACGAATAATAAGGCGAATTCCACGAGCTATAACCATAAGGACTTAAACCGTAGGGGCTATATCCATAAAGATTGTTATTCAACATTCTTTCTTCAACAAAATACTGTTCCGCAATCAATATCACACCGCCGTCGCTGCGCATAATGAGTTTATCGAGATTGTAGTCAAACAACTCTGGCGCACGTTCTTTGTCGTCTCGGTCAACAGCAGCTTTGGCTTGTATTTTACTTTTATTAGAAAGATTTGCGGTAACAAAATTAAAATCAAATTCACGGGTCGAGATACTCGTCATATCCTTTGTACGTGGGTTAATTTTGAAAAAACAAGACCCTTTCATGCCTTTTGCATCTTTTTCAGAATAAAAACCTGCACAAACGATGTCACCATCATCAGCAATTCTAAAAGTTAAATCTGTTACAAATTTTTCTTTTAATTGAATTTTATACTCTTGAACATCAAGTGTTGAGTCTTTCAGATAGGCAACTATATCGTATTGATACGTCGGTTTGCCGCGCCTTTCCAAACGATTTGACCCCTCAGTATATATAATGCCTAAGAGATACACATTGCCATGATTGTCCACTTGATAGTCTTCGACACTGAAATTCTTCTTACCATAAGGTAATTTTGCCTCTTTCCCCCATTGTTGATTAAAATCAGCATCGTAAACGGCTAATGAAAACGACTGCCCATCTTTGGAATTGGGTTGACGATTAAAAATGACAATTTTGGAACTGTCACGCGATTGTGCCAAACTAAAAACGTCTTGACGTTCGCGGTTTGTCTCGTCTTGTTCGCCAATCATAACCATATCTTTTGTCAAATTCAATGTTGATTTATTGACTTCTTGAGCAAAAAGGTAAGTTTTTTCGTGTTTTTCGTTATAAAAATACGACAACATCCACAAGCGACCGCCAACCATGACGACATCTTTGAGGAAACGTTCTTTACCTTTATAATCCAAATCCAACTCCCGGCTGCGAACCATTTTCATTTTTGAATTATAATATTCAATGATTGGTTTTTGCTTGCCACCACCGATAAGCCCGCCTTTGTGCAAACGCAGGGTGTAAAAACCGCCCCCCTCAGTAGCGATGATTTTTTGAATCTCAGTATTTGATGGTTCTTGATATTCATCGCTCCAAACCATCGTCGCGGGTGTGCGATTGTCTGCATTCGCCACTTGTTGGGCATTTGCATCTATAAAAAAGCTCGATAATATGAGCATCAAACTAAAACGGATATTTTTCATTTTTCTAAAATTTAAGTATGAAGGATAGAATTGTAGGGTTCTCGGGGAAATTACCCCCCTCAGTAAAATAAGTTGTTTTCAATTAAACTAACGTAATTCTAAGGCAAAAAACGGTCATTTCGTTGTCAAAATTGGGTCTTTTGGCGGTTAAAGTTTTCTTAAATTTCTAAAGACGGAAAAATATTGGAAGTTCTCTATGATTCTACTACATCAACTTAATGTCGTAGTAAAAACAAAAACCTAATAAGCCTTAAATGACCTTATATTCCTTAGATTCCTTAAATGGTTCAAAAACAGAACATTTTTGAACCATTTAAGGAATCTAAGATCATATCAAGATGCGAATTAAAAGTTAAAATGCCATTAGACATGCTATTTGGGTAGAAATTTATGTAAACATCTAAATATTTCCTAAAAAGGGGAATAACAAAATTAAAATCGCACCCCCTCAGTATTTGACCTAATTTTCTACTATCAATTCATTGAAAATGGAGAAAAAGAACATTTTTCATTCATAAATAGCCAAAAAATCATTGGAAAAACTTTGAACATCGCTTTTTTATTCGGTTTTGGAAAGTTAACTTTGCGACGATTTTTAAGAACACATATAAAAGTCTATATACGATATGTCGCTTAATCGCTTTTTATACGCTTGTTTGTTGAGCACTTTGACGTTCATGACGCTGTCAGCACAAGCACCCGAAACTCACGGAACTGAAACACATTCTCCTGCTGCAACTGAACAACAGCCTCATGGAGAAGCTACGCCCGAGCATAGTGCGGAAGCTCATGCTGCTCATTCAGCCTGCGCACCCGAAGAAACGAAAAGTGACAAGTATGACCCCGTTCCTGCGGTTATGCACCATATTGGCGATGCTCATCATTTCCACATCATCGGTGATATACACTTGCCTTTACCTGTTTTTGCTTACGATACGGAAAACGGCTTGACTGCTGGTATGTCAACCATGTTTCATCATGGTGCAAAAGCGGTAAACGGTTTTGTTTTGGCGCACGATGTTGTTCGCAAAGCGAAAGGCTTACCAATGGGTGAAGTTGAATTAGATGAAATCCACGACGGTCATTATTCTTTTGTCAAAGAAGAATTGAATG
>JAYTUR010000520.1:0-1616 GCA_043744475.1 Saprospiraceae bacterium
GTTGAGAAAAATCTATCAGAACGAAGTTCATTTTCAAGAGAAAATCTTTAATTTTCCCTTGAAAATGAACTTCGCTCTAAAAAAAACTCCTTTGTACGCTTTTCGAGCGTAGCGAGAAACAGTGGGTGGCTGATACTTAAAGATTTTTGTTTTTATAGGAAAACCCTTTAACGAATAAGGAGTAACAAATAATGAGTAACTAATAACAAGATGCCTTTTATACCTTACGAAATACCTGCCTTTTCGGAAGCAGAAACGCAGCAAAAAGTGGCTGATTTTTATGATTTGATGGATGCACGCCGTTCTGTTCGTCATTTTTCAGACAAGCCTATACCACAATCCGTTATCGAAAAACTGATAATGACCGCTTCAACAGCGCCTTCGGGCGCACACAAACAGCCGTGGACTTTTTGTGTAGTGAGTGACCTCTCAGTAAAAAGCCAAATTAGGGCGGCGGCGGAGAAGGAAGAATTTGAAAGTTACAATGGTCGTATGTCGGAGCAGTGGCTCAAAGACCTTGCGCCTTTGGGAACAGATTGGGAAAAGCCGTTTTTAGAGATTGCGCCGTGGTTGATTATCGTTTTTGCCCAAAGTACAGGCGTGGCAAAAGAGAAACATTATTATGTGCAGGAATCTGTTGGTATCGCTTGCGGCTTTTTGATTGCAGCGATTCATCAAGCAGGTTTGGTGACTTTGACGCATACACCCAGCCCCATGAATTTTTTGAAAAGCATATTGAAACGACCTGATAACGAGCGTCCATTCCTTCTTTTACCCGTTGGCTACCCTGCGCATGATGTGTTAGTGCCTGATATTCAAAGGAAAACATTAGAAAAAGTAGCTATTTTTATTTAATACAGCTTTACGAAAGTTCAAAACTTTTGGAAAGCTCATCCAACAACTTACTCATTCACAACTATTTTTCGAGGACGTTTGAAAATCGGCACTGTTGAACACGGTTCACCATACATGATACTTTGTGCAAACGGCTGAAGTTTGTGCGTCAAATTGACATAAGCGGCAGGTGGCACGGGTTTGTCGGAACAACCTTTGATGACGACTCGTTTGCCCTCATACTGCGAAGCATCGAAACCAGCCAATTTTTGGGCGTAGTAGGTTTTATAAAAATTATCCACATCGCCTTGAAAAATCTGTTTGGCAAAAGGAGCGGCTTGTGCAGCGACGAGCATATACGCCCAAACGGGGATAATGGCATCAGCAGTGCAATCAATAACCAAGTGCTTACCTTCATATTGTGCCCAATCATGGTCTTTACACGCTTCACGGAAGTCTTTTTCTTTCAAAATCAACGCCATGAATAGGTAGTTCTTAATGTCAAAAACAGCGACTTCTTCTTTCGGGAAAAAGTCTTCAAGGTTCAAAGTGATTAAGCCGCTTTCTGCGACACGATTGACGAGTGGTTTATCTATGATGTCCATATTTTTTCAGTTTTAAAGCGGATTAAAATCCGCGCTACTATATAACAAAATACTGAGGGGGTAGTTCAAAAGAATGATGAATGTTTTAATGACTGATGTTACGCACTAAACAGGTTTTGCACTGTTTTTTGCTTCGCAAAAAAAGCGTACAAGAAAAAGAATCTATCAGACCGAAGT
>JAYTUR010000521.1:0-1612 GCA_043744475.1 Saprospiraceae bacterium
CAGATGGGGCGGATTTACACTGATTTTTTTTCTCTTTTATTGAAAAATAAGAAAAATCAGTGTAAATCCGCCCCATCTGTCATATCCGTGTGCCATTAAAACGCTACCCTTTCTCCATCAAAATCGTCTTCACATTCACCCATTCTTTTAATCCGACTTCCGATAACTCCCGTCCGTAACCCGATTTTTTCACGCCGCCAAACGGCAATCGTGAATCGGAACGCACCAACGTATTCACAAACACATTCCCCACATCCAATTGCCGCGCCAACCGATAAGCCCGTTCTAAATCGCTTGTCCATATCGAAGCATCTAATCCGTAGCGATGATTATTGGCTAAAGTAATAGCTTCTGCTTCATCTTTTGCCAAAATAACCGCCGCAACGGGGCCAAACATTTCTTCATCGAAAGCTGTCATGCCTTTTTCGACCCCCCTCAGTAAAGTAGGTGAATAAAAATAACCGTTACGTTCATTGCCCACGACAAGTTGTGCGCCACTCGACAAAGAACTGTTTACCTGTTTTTCTAAGGTCTCTGCTAAATCCAAACGCGCTAAGGGACCCATATTATTTGTTTCATCAAACGGATTACCCTGACGTAATAGGTTTATATTTTTCTTGAATTTTTCTAAAAACAAATCATATACAGGCTCAACGACGATAAAACGTTTGGCATTGTTACAGGCTTGTCCTGCGTTCAGCATACGAGATTGTGTGGCTATTTGTGCGGCTATTTCGACATCAGCATCTGCTAAAACAATAAACGCATCAGAGCCGCCCAATTCCATCACCGATTTTTTGATGTACTTACCCGCCAATGCCGCCACTTGCGAACCCGCATATTCGCTGCCCGTAAGCGTTACCCCTTGCACAATATCCGCCGCAATGATGCTTTCTACTGAGGGGGTGTCAATGACCACCGATTGAAAAACACCTTCTGGAAAACCCGCTTCGAGGAACACCTTTTCAATGGCTTCTGCACAGCCAAACACATTGGGCGCATGTTTCAAAATCGTTACATTGCCTGCTATAATCGTCGGCACAGCATACCGAAAGACTTGCCAAAACGGGAAATTCCAAGGCATAATGCCTAAAATACAGCCGATTGGGTCGAAAGTAACCAAGCTACGATGTGCTTCCGTTGCGATGATTTGGTCACGCAGCAACCCCTCAGTATGTTCAGCAAAATAAACCGTATGATTGGCAGATTTCACAACTTCAGAACGGGCTTCTGCGATAATTTTACCCATTTCTGCAGTAATCAATCAGGCAAATACTTCATTGTCTCGCTTCAAAATATCTGCCACACGATGCATCAAAGTTGCCCGATGCTCAAACGAAGTTTTGCGCCAATGCCGATAAGCAGATTCGGAACGTAATAATTTTTGCTGCAATTCAGCATTTGTCAAACAGGCATACTCGCCCATGACGGATTGGTCGAAAGGATTAATACTTTTAAACATAATTATGGTTTTGGTTAAGATTTCTAGTCCTTAAAATTAATTTAACGTGAGTTCGGATATATTACTGGCTCTTTTTCGCTGCGCTCAAAAATCGCCTTTTGAAAAATTTTTTATGGGGTGAGTGTGTTTTTGATAAAAAAATTTTCAATT
>JAYTUR010000522.1:0-1610 GCA_043744475.1 Saprospiraceae bacterium
TGCGAAGGAAATGGTTTTTTATTTGAAAGAAATCCAACGTCCGAATGGTTTATTCTATCATGCGCCCGATGTACCGTTTTTTTGGGGACGCGGCAATGGTTGGATGGCAGCAGGCATGGCTGAATTGTTAAGGGTTTTGCCTAAAGAAAATCCCAACTATGGGGCAATAATGGCGGGTTATAAGAAAATGATAGCAACTTTATTGAAAAACCAAGGCACTGACGGTATGTGGCATCAGTTGATTGACGACCCAGCATCGTGGGCTGAAACATCGTCAACGGGTATGTTTACGTTTGCGATGATTACAGGTGTCAAAAATGGTTGGCTTGATGCGAAAACGTATGCGCCAGCGGCTCGTAAAGGTTGGTTGGCGGTCATAAAATACATCAATGCGGACGGAGAGATAACCGATGTGTGCGAAGGTACAAATAAGAAAAATGACCACCAATATTACCTCGACCGCAAGCGCAGGACTGGTGATAATCACGGTCAAGCACCTATTTTGTGGTGTGCTTCGGCATTTTTAAGGTAATTTTATGGTCATTTACTGAGGGGGTGGTTTTTTTCAAACGTTTGCATTTATTTTCTTAATAACAGAGGCTTATCTTTGCTATCATTCAAAAAAATCATTTTTTACAATAAAATTTAACTTAAAGAAATGGATTTTACAGCAGCAGAAATAGCTCCGTTATCGAGCATAGAAGACTGGGAAGCCGACGTTTTGATTCGCTATCCTGAACCAGAAGTACATGCCAAAAGCAAAGAAGAATATCGCAACTACGACAGTCCACAACGTGACACGGTGCGCGAGTTTTATCGGCTCAATCATACTTTCCAAACCTATGATTTTGTACAAGAAAAAAGAGCAGAATTCTTGAAATTTGACAAGAAAGAAATGCCTATTTGGGAGGCTTTTGAATTTCTAAACTCTCTTGTGGACGATTCTGACCCCGATACTTCGCTTGATCAATGGCAACATTTACTGCAAACATCGGAAGCAATTCGGGCTGATGGACATCCCGATTGGTTTGTTTTGACGGGCCTTTTGCACGACATGGGTAAGGTTTTGTGCTTATTCGGCGAGCCGCAATGGGCAGTTGTCGGCGACACTTTCCCTGTGGGTTGCAAACATGCGGATAGCATCGTTTATCCAGAATTTTTTGAGGCTAATCCTGATGCACATGATGCACGTTACAACACAACTTATGGCGTTTATTCGCCTAATTGCGGTTTGAAAAATGTTTACATGTCATGGGGACATGACGAATATTTGTACCAAATGGTGAAGAATTATTTGCCTGAACCTTCTTTGTATATGATTCGCTATCACTCGTTTTATTCACAACATCGGGAAGATGCTTATGCCCATCTTATGAATGACCACGACCGCACAATGTTTGAATGGGTCAAAAAGTTCAATCCTTATGATTTGTACTCAAAAGTGCCTGTTCCACCTGACACCGAGGCATTGCGTCCTTATTATAAAGCATTGATAGAGAAGTATTTACCTGCAACTTTGAAGTTTTAAAATAAATCAAATTCTCAATCAAATCAAACCGTCATTGCGAGGAACGAAGCAATCTGCGTAATTTTACCAGATTGCTTCGTTC
>JAYTUR010000523.1:0-6145 GCA_043744475.1 Saprospiraceae bacterium
CACTATTTCGGATTAACAAGGGTTTTTACCCTATTTTGAGACGTTCTCTTGAATTAGGACGCTCGTATATCGTGTTCGATTATCAACGCAAGCCTTTACCATTGTTTTTGTTATGGAAAGGAATACTGGCGTTTTTGCTCCAAAATCCACAATACAATTACCTTTTTGGACCCGTCAGTATGAGCCGTCAGTTTTCAGATGTCTCGCGTAGTTTAGTCGTTGAATTTTTGAAAAAACATTATTTCAATGCTCAATTAGCGCTACATTTACAACCGCGCAAGCCGTTTAAACTCAAAAAAGGGAAAGTGGATACCAAGTTATTGGTCAAAACATTTGGCGGCGATTTAGGCAATCTCGACCGATTCATCGAAGGGATAGAAACAGAACAATTGCGGATGCCTGTTTTGTTGCGTCAGTATATCCGACAAAATGCGCGGTTTATTGGCTTCAATATTGACCCTAAATTTTCGGATTGTCTCGATGGTTTTATGATTCTCGACCTTAAAGACATACCAAAAAAAACAATTGACAACTTACAACGTGCAACGAATAGCGCATAACAATTTACTGAGGGGTGCAAAATTTAGAGGCTTTTATGAAAAAAATATTGGGTATCGTTCGACTTTTAGGCATTGCAGCCATCATTTTCGGTTATTTGATACCGATAATAATAGGTGTTCTCTTTTTCAAAAAAGATTTGATGTGGACAGTCAGGCGGCGACAAAAAATTGGTCGGACTTTAATCCATTGGTTGCGAATCAAAATATACATGTCAGGTGTACCACAAGACGGCAATTATTTGTTCATTGGTAATCATCGTTCTTATATTGACCCCGTTGTGGCGGCTTATTTCGTCGCGTTTATGCCCGTGGCAAAGGCGGAAGTATCTCGTTGGCCCCTCATTGGTTTTGGAGCCAAAATTACAGGCATCGTTTATGTCAAAAGGGAAGATAAAAATAGTCGCGCCGACACCCGCACTGCCGTCCGTGAAGCTTTAAAAAAAGGCTATCCTGTCCTAATTTACCCCGAAGGAACGACGACTGATGAGCCTAAAACGCGCCCTTTCCGAGTCGGTACTTTCCAAATAGCCGCCGAAGAAAATGTTCCTGTTGTCCCTATTACCATCGAATACGCCGATAAAACGGCTAATTGGATTGGAAAAGACACGTTTATACCCCATTTTATCCGCTGTTTTAGCCATTGGCAAACGGATGTGTTTCTTCATTTCGGCGAACCCATTTTTGAAAAAGAAGGTGAAAGTCTGATGGTCAAAACACAAGACGCTATTGATAATCAATTGATTGTTTTTAAAAGAAAAAAGGAGTCCGTCGCTTAACAAAGTAAGCCACAGACTCCTTTTTTGGCAAATCCAATTCCTATTTTATTCGATTTTATTCTTTTTCAAAGCAGCTTTCAAGGCTTCCAACGCTTCAAATTTACCTTCCAAAGCCAGCTGTGCTTGTTGAATCCACGTTGTTGGATCAATGTCATCAAGTTTGTATTTTTGCATCAAACTTTTGATAAATGTGCTTTCTGCAATAGCTAAATCATCGAATGTCAAAATATTATTTTCGAACAAAACATACGAACTCTTTGAGTCAATACCCTCAAGCAATGTTAAATCGTCGCCTGCTTTGACTATTCTTAATGAAGAATCTTCTGTTGTTGTTTTTTTCGGTTTTGACATTTTTTTTTCTTTACCTTTTTTTTCTTATTTTATTTTTTCTATTTTTTGACTTTTTGCAGCCCCATTTTTATTGCTGTTTCATTAACTGAAGGGCTTTCGATGTTGGCAATGTCACTTTTATTGGCTTTACTGGTTTTGCCTTTTTTAGATTTCATTGCCTGACTCTCGCTTGTTTCTTCGTCAGTTTTAGACAACAATTGCTTTTTGGGCATTTTGCGAATCGCTTTTTCGGGAGCTTCCTTTTCTATTTTTTCCTCTTTTTTAAAGGATTTTTTAAAAGCAATAACCCAGTGGTTTCTTTCTAATTCAGCGATTTTTTGTTTGAGTTTTTGGGAGCGTTCCACCAATTTTTGATGGCTCAACTCCATGTCTAAAATACTTAATTCAAACTTAGATTTACCTTCTTTTTGGGCAGATTTCAAGGCTTCTTCTGTGTTTTTGGTTTGTAATTTCAAACTTTCAAGCAACTCCTTAGCTGTTGTTACAGCCGTTGTTAAATCTTGATAAGCGACATGATTGATGTAAGATTTCATTTTTTACATTAAATTTAAGTTAAACACCTATGTTTAAGTGTGATAAAAAAATATTTCGATTCGATTCATTGCTTTAAAAAAGTGACCCCTCAATATCCTAAACATTTGTGAGGGGTCACTCTAACCCCAAATTGATTTTAAGCTTGGGAATTTCTTTTCCAGTTAAATTCCGAATGACTGACTTAACTTAGATAAATTAGGTAACGATACGATGTATTCAGCTAACTTTAGATAGTTTAATTGAATAAATTCGCATTTGTTAAAGAGACAAATGCGAGGTGTTACGTTACGCAACAGACCAACAAAAAACAGCTTTACGGAATTTTACGCGCTAAAATGGTGTATTACAAAGCCCAGAAATGGTAGCTTTTAATCACCCCTCAGTATGAATGAGGTTGTGTAACATGTTTGTACACAAGACAAGGCAGCAACAAGAAGAGCATTATATGGACATAAAAACTTCTTGATTTTCATAAAAAACACTGTTTTGTTGAAAAATCAGGAAGGGACGTCTATGTTTAAATTTCACAGCCTAAAGGTAGTGTTGTTTTGTTGAAAATTTAACATAAAATTCATATTGGCTTTACATTTTTTTAATCTTAAAATATAGCCAATTTTCTAAACGAGACTTAACTCAAACTTAAAATTCAATCAAACCTAATTGCTTGGCGGTTTTCTTTCTTTGTCTTGAAATTCATGTTTCATCATATAGAATTTTAGAAAATGGTAGGCAGCGGGGTAATTGTTCCGAGGGACGTTTAAATTTCACACAGCCTCGCTTGCCTGCTTTTTATCTGCTATCCAGTTGTTATCATGAGCGCAAAACGCGAAGGATGATTGATAAACAACTTGCGCCAAATTGGGTGACTCTGTTCATTACCCATAAGTCATTAACAATGCCATTATCACAAGCCCTTTAGGGCTGCCACCGTTTATAGCAGGGTATTTTAAGGGGCGTAGCCCCGTCTCTGTTTGTCTTTTATACCTACCCATTAAACGGTGTCGGGGCTACGCCCCTTATGAAATTGGCTTAATGGCTTTTCTATAAACAGTGGCAGCCCTAAAGGGCTTTTTTTATCCGTATTTTTGGAAAAAAACTTATGGGTAATGGACAGAATTGGGTGACTTGACGCAAGTTGTTCTTAAAAAGGTAAGTCTGTTAGAAAGAATAACGCAAACCAATTTGTGCTTGCCAACGGCTCAACAAGCTAAAATCGTTGTAAAACGTCGTTTTTTGCGTTGTATCGAACTGATAAGTGGGTACGCCATTCGCTACATCAACAGCAATGGGTTGTACCAAACCTGTTTGTGTGGCAAATTGGCGTACGCCCCATTTGTTTGAAATCAAATTACCCGCATTCAAAATATCCAAAGTAAACTGCACACTTTGTTTATTTTTGAAAACATATTCTTGCGCGAAACGCACGTCCCAATGACTGTACCACGGACTTAAAGCCGCATACTTTTCAGTAAATTGTCCGCGTCTGCCACTCAAATAATCGTCTTGTGCAATATAGGCTTTGAGTGCTGTGCGTTGTGCTGCCACATCGCCTTTGAACGCCATTTGATCCACTTGTGCATCAGTTGGCACGTAAATTAAGTCATTCAAACCTGAACCGTCGTTGTTGATGTCACCTGCGTACGTATAGCTGTAACGCCCACCTTTGACATATTCTGCAAATACACTAATCAATGTTCCCCAACTGTTGTTATTGCCATAAATGAATTTTTTACTCAAAACACCCAATACACGATGCTTATTACCATAAAGCGAAGGAGCTGCTAAAGCTGTATTGGTGCCCGCAATATTCGCAGGATTGCGGTCGTAAGCATCTGACGAAATTTCTGCATCAATGGATGAAGCATCTTTGGCATCGAGGAAATTGTAACCAAATTTGAGGTACATACCATTCGTGAAGGTGCGTTCCAACTGAATTGACGTATTGAAAGAACTGCCAACATTGGTATTTGAAAACACATAAGCCGTGTTCGTCCCTTTATCTGCTGCACCATAAATCGGACGTGTATCAACACCTGACAATTTAGCCGTTGGCTTTTTCAAACCATAATTTCTGACCATCATACTGTTCACATCTTTGGTGTAAATAACATCAATGGAAGCAATCCAATCGGATTTTAACTTGAAATCATAGCCAATATTTGTCCGCCAAACTTGCGGAAATTTAAAATCAGGCGCAGTGACACAATAGAAAAAGAAATTAGGGTTGGCGACTTGGTTGCCAATCCAAACAAATGGCAAACGACCTGTGAACAAGCCTGAACCACCCCTCAGTACCTGCGTTCTGTCGCCAACAACATCGTAATTGAAACCCAGACGCGGCGAAATCAAAGGCGTTGATTTAGGAAATGTCAATGAATTTAAGGTGACAGAAGCGGCATTTTCGTCGTAATATTGAATCTTTGGGTCATAGCAACAATTGCGGTCAATACTCTCTTGCATCTTCGTTTTTGTATCAAAATACAAGGGTGCATCTATACGCAAACCCGCTGTGATGGTCAATTTTTTATTCGCGGCAATCTCATCTTGTCCATAAAAAGCGAATTGACCGACATTGGTTTGTGCCAAAGCCCAATTACCAAACTTATGTGTACCCGTTTCATTATCAACAGCTGCTTTTTTGGCTGCTGCCACTTCTCCATCTAAACCACCGCTGTTGATGAATCGAACAACCGTATCCATAGCCAAATCAGGAAAGAAAACCCGCGCACCATAACCTGTTAAATTGAATGAATTGTCGAAAGAGAATTTCTCGAAACTCGCCCCTACAGTAATGGTATGCTTGCCAAGATACAAGTTCAAATTATCGTTTGCTTGAAAAACGCGTTGGTCAAGTTTGTTTGAAATTGAAAAAGGTTCGTGTCCTGCAACAATATAGCGAACGCCGTTTTTGCTGATATTAACAACTGGAAAAGGTGTAGAAAAAGGGTCACGCGCATCATTGAATTGCGAGTAACCAATTTGGAATTTATTTGATGCTTTACTGCCAAAGATAGATTTTAACTCAGCAATGCCCGAATAAATTTTGTTATTGATGCGATAACCTGAATTATAATACTGCAATGTCGTCGCATCTGGACCTCGTCTGCCAATAGCTGAAGGATGCGCTGGTTTATCCTTAAAGGCATCAAGCGTATTGAACGTTACTGACAACTTATTGTTATCATTGATATTATAGTCAAATTTCAACAGGGCTTTGCTGCTGTTTGTATTGTGTTTATAGTTTTCGTAATCGCCCGTTTCATAACCGTATTTGCTTTTCAACGCGGCGCGAACCGCATCTAAATCACTTGCCAAAACACGACTGACATTGGCACCCGCTTGTCCGCGATTGGCTAAGAAAAATGAGCCAAAGTCACTCAACTTACTTTGTTCATAATTAAGAAAAAAGAAAAGTTTATTTTTGATAATGGGTCCACCTAAGCTGAAACCCGCTTGGTTTTGATGTAAATCGCCGCGTGTCACATCTGTTCCAGCTACTTTTGAACCGTACATGTCCTTATTTCTGAAAAAACCAAAGACTGTACCTTTGAATTGGTTTGTACCCGATTTGGTTACCGCATTCACACTTGCACCTGTAAAACCTGCCTGAGTTACATCATAAGGTGCAATCGAAACGTTGATTTGCTCAATTGCATCCAACGAAATCGGTTGTGCATCAGCTTGACCACCGGGCGTTGAGGCATCAAGCCCAAACGGATTGTTAAAAATCGTTCCGTCAACAGAGTAATTGTTAAACTGGTCATTGCGTCCCGCGAAAGAACCACCTTCAGCTGCCATCGGATTCAAACGCGTAAAGTCGGCTTGCGAACGGCTAATAGTGGGCAGTGCATTCAGTGCTTGGTTACTGATGGCGGTTTCCGCACCCGTGCGGTCAGCACCTAAAATGTCATTTTTAGCAGCTTT
>JAYTUR010000524.1:0-1604 GCA_043744475.1 Saprospiraceae bacterium
AAGTAGCCACCCTTCTATAAATATATTCACTTTTACTCTAGCCTTAATTATAATGTTTCGCTATTCGTAACTGTTTATTTACCAATTTTTTATGTGTAAATTTGGTTAAATAATATGTTTACGAATTTAAAACGGACAACCATGACATTTATCCACACGTGGATTCGCCTTTGGTTTTGATAATTTTACATTATCCTTATCAACACAGTCTTTGCAGCCTAAAACACGGAACTCCGTACGGCGATTCAACTGATGTTCTTCTTCTGAACACTTGACGTTGTTGATACATTTATTTGTTGTCATTCCTTCACCGTATCCACGTGGCACAAGACGGTCACGGTCAACACCCTTATCAATCAACCAACGGACAACCGATTCAGCACGGCGTTGCGATAAGCGATTGTTATAATTGTTAGAACCGCGTGTATCGGTATGTGATGAAATTTCGATGATTTGCGATGTATTATTTTGCATCAATTTCAAGAGTTTTTCCAATTCTGGCAATGATTCCTCTCTTAAATTTGATTGGTCAAAATCGTAATAAATATCCAATAAATAAGCTTGTGCCGTTGGGTCATCGGTATAAATCGAGCTTGAAGGTGTTAAACCATCAACGGCTTTACCGTCTTTATACGATGCACCATTGTATTTACCTGAAAACGGTACGCCACCTTTAACAAAAAGCTGTTTTTCACGGTCAAAAATGACTGCATCAGGATCTTTTGTCGTTTTTGTCGTATTTGATGCGATATCAGAAGGTGTTTTGCCACCTACAACTTTACCATTTTTGTACGTTGTGCCGTTATCAGTTCCTGAAAAAGGTTTACCGTTTTTAAGATAAAGACCTTTGTCAGGGTCAAAATAAACTGTATTCGGATTAATAGGCTTCGTTGTTGTCGTAGAAGTCATATTTGTCAAATCTGAAGTTTTAGGTTCAGATGTCGTTGACGGTTGTAAATTCAAATTAACCGAATATGTTTTTGAAGCAACCAACGCTTTTGTACAAATCGTATCAGGTGTTGTGACAGCAAAATATTTGTCTTTTTCGCCTCGCAATTTGTAGCAACAGCCTTGTTCTAACTTAAATTCAAACTTGCCAGAAGCATCGGTTATAAATGTCTGATTTATTTTTGTCGAGTCGCAAAGTATCAAAGTCACTTTTGCATCAGGCAAAGGCAAACCTGTATTTTGGTCAAAAACAAAACCGTCAACAGCGTATTTTTTGTCTTTCTGCAAAGGAATCTCGATAACCACATTTTCTGACATCGAAGCATCTTTTACGCAACCCGTCTTCTTATTTTTTTGATACCCAGCCATTTCAGCTGTAAAAGAACAGCATGTATTGAACTTCATATCAATGATAGCCCGACCATCTTTTCCTGTTTTCAACACTTTTTTAACACATGAATCACTTGTAATCAAGGCATCAGCAATGGGTTCTTTCGTTACCGCATCGTAAACATAGATTTTTACAGGCGTAGCCAATTTTGTAAAACTATATATGTCGTCACGACCAGAACCACCTACACGGTCTGATGAAAAGAAGCCACAAGTACCCTCGTCGTTGAGCATAATTCCAAAATCGTCATCAACAGAGTTAATCG
>JAYTUR010000525.1:0-6108 GCA_043744475.1 Saprospiraceae bacterium
AGAGCGAAGTTCATTTTCAAGGAAAAATCAAAGATTTTTCCTTGAAAATGAACTTCGCTCTGAAAAAACGCCTTTGTACGCTTTTCGAGCGTAGCGAGAAACAGTGAGTGACTGATATTTAAGGATTTTTTGTTTTTATAGGAAAACCTTTTATTGACAAATGACTTTCTATTGCCCTTTGGTCGTTTTTTTATCCGTCTCGTCCTTGAGTTTTTTTAATATGTCTTCTTGTTTTTTGATTTGTTCTTTCAATATTTGAATCTCGGCAGCCGTTTCTTCTTTCACTTTTTGAATCTGCTCTGTGGCTTGTTGCTTTGCTTGATAAATATCGTCAGAGCTTTCTTTTTGTGCTTTACTTATTTCCGCTTGCGCTTTAATTCGGGCTTCTGCTGCTTCGTTGGCGTATTGTTGTTTTTTAGCCGCCTCTTCTTTTTGCGTATTCAAGACGTTTAAAGCAGAACGTTGACGAACTGAATCTTGTTCCTGCCGTGCTTTTTGCTCTGTTTCAACGACTTGATGCGCAATATCCTGCTTTTTCTTTTCAGCATTGTCTTGAACTTCTTTGACCGCCGCCGCCGCTTGTTCCCGAATAGATTTGACATCTTTCTGTGCTTCATCAGTCGTTTGAGCAATTAAAGCCGCTGCAGTTTGACGGGCTTGGGAGACCTCAATAGCCGTTTTTTCCTTTTCTTTTGCCGCATTCTCACGAACCAAACGAATAGCATCTGCTTCAGCTGTTTGAATTTTCGCATAATTTTCAGCGGCAGAACGCCTCACTTCTGAAAGGCGTTTTGAAGATGCCTCTGTTTCTAAAGTTTCTTTTTCTTTGATTTTTGCTATTTCTTTAGCAGAAGCTTCTTGGGTCTTAACGACTTCGGCAACCGCCCGCTGTTTAGCCTCTTGGACTTCTTTGGCGGTCATATTCAGTAGTTCTTTCTCCTTCGATTTGGCATCTGCAATACGTGCTTCTGCCTCTTTTTGAATGTCTAACATGCGTTTTTGAGCCGTTGTTTGAGCCGTATTGACTTCTTTAGCATAGACCTGTTTGGCTTCTTCTATCTTCGTGGTTGCCGTTTGTATCTGTTCGGTTGCTTGTTTCTGCGTTTTCGTAATTTCGTCTGCCGCCCGTTTCCGTGCTGCTGCGACCTCTTGCGCTTGCGCTTGTCGCACACTATCCGCCGTTGCCCTAATTTGCGAAATATAACTTTGCAAATTTTGTTGTGCTTTAGTCACTTCAGCCGATGCCTTATCTCGAGCCGTTGCCACTTCTTGGCTTTCCTTTTGCCGCACAGAATCTATAACAGATTTAGCCCGTTCTTGTTGGGTGGCGACCTGTTCATTTGTTCGCGCAATGGCTTCAGATGCTTTTTTTCGGGCTTGAGCCACTTCCACTGCAGAAGATTCCTTTTGTTTAGCGACATTCTCCTTGATTTCAGCAACTTCTGATGCTGAGTTTTGTTGAATTGTTGCTTTTTCTTCTGCCGCTTTACGGCGTGATTCAGCCAATTCAAAAGCAATGCGTTGTTTTTCCAAAACAGCGCGTTCACGCACGCGTGCCACCGAATCAGCCGCCTCTAATTGTGCTTTTAAAATAACATCTGTTGCTGTTTTTTTGGCAGAACCGACTTCTTCGACCGTCCGTTCACGCTCTACTTTTGCGGCAGAACGGGCATCTTGAACCATTTTCATGGCTTCTTCTCTGATGTTTTTCAATTCCGCAGTAGCTGTTTCACGCGCAGATGCCACCTCGTCGGCGTAAGTTTGTTTGGCTTCTGCTAATTTTTCTTGCGTGGCTTTTATTTCCGCTGCCGCTTTTTCACGAGCCGCTGCGACTTCTTTTGCCGATTCTAATTGTGCTTTTTGGATTTCTTGATTGGCTCTTTCGCGGGCTTCTCCGACGGATTTTACAATTTTATCCATTTCAGCACTGGCGCGTTTTTGGCTTTCGGCAACCATATCCGTAAATTGGCGACCCGCAGAGTCAATCATCACTTGCGACCTTTGGCGTGCTTCAACAATTTCTTTAGCAAACGCAGCTTTTTTTTCTTCCGCCACTTGACGAGAAGCCATGACATCTTCTTGGATTTTCTGCTTTTCACGCACGCCTTTTTCTTTTTCAGCTGCAATTTCTGAGCGGATTTTATCCTTTGTTTCAGCTAATTCTCTTTGTAAATCAGCCAATTCTTTATCATTTAGTTGCGAAATATCCGCTTTTCTAACCACTGTTGAACCACTATTGGTGTTGCCTGTACCTGTTGCTGTTTGTGCTTGTGGCTTAAATCCGCCTGATTCCGTATTGACAGTTACATTTTTTACTTTTGATTTATCGAGGCTTAGAGTAAAACACAATGCTAAATTTTTAAATTCAATTTGACGATTATCAGGAATTGTGAACTTCCGCATCTCATAACTGGCTTTACTCAATATGTAAAACGTGGTGGTAATATTCTCAGAAAACCATGTCAATGCAGCCATGTCCAATTGTAAAATATTCTGATATACACGCCCTTTGACATCACCCATTTCTGTAAAACGGTAGGTTTTACGCGTATTATTAGCATCAACAAAAATCATTTCGTCGCCTTGATTAAATTCAACGCCATTTTTTGAAGTAATACGCGCCGAAATGCCCTTTTCATTATTGAAAAACTCCATTTCGTAGGTGTAATCACCTCGAAAAATCAGCGTCATATTGACCGAATATAAATAGTGTGTATTACCGACCAGACGGTTATCGGTTATCAAACCGTTGCAGTTTTGTGCCTTTATACTGAGGGGGGTAAAAAAAACGAAAAAGACAAGCATCAAGCTAAAATACTGAGATTGTTTCATTACGCTTAGGTGTTTGATGGACAAAACGATTTAGCTACAATAAAAGATTGTTTCTCAAAACGCTCTTTTTTTGATATTTAATTTATACAATCCCAAAATTAACAGGTTTTAGTTTTAAAACTGTATAAAATTCAGAAGACTTGACTTTTCTGTTCAAGACTTCTAATTGGGCTTGTTTAAACATCATCCTGTAAACGTTCCAAATCCTTAATTCGCTATCGTCTTTCTATCAAACCAATGTCCAATGCCTAATACACCTTCTTCTTTTGCTGCCATTTATAATTCCACGTTATGGAAGGGATGATTGGAAAAATGGTCACTTGCTGTGCCGTAGCCTTCGCTGTTCCCTTTTCAAACGATTGTTGAATATCATAATAGACAAAAAATGGATTCCACCGGTTGTAGAAATTATAGATGGAAAAAGTCCAACTGGACTTAAACCCTGTTTTGTCAGGTTTAGGTGTATAAGTTGCCCCAAAATCAGCGCGATGATAATTGGCTAAACGAAGCGAATTGCGGTCACCATACTCCACATTCAGCTTTTGGCCTATGAAATACAGTTGTTTTAAAGGCGTAAAAGCATTACCTGTACCAAAAACGAAGTTGGCGGACAAATCCCATTTTTTTGATAGTGCATAATTTGAAACGACTACAACATCATGAATACGGTCATATACTGAGGGGTAGGTGCGCCCACCGTTGATGTCTGGAAACTTACGCAACGTCCGCGACCACGTATAACCGACCCATCCATTGAGGCGACCTTTGGCTTTTTTGATAAATAATTCTGCACCATACGCTTGACCTTTGCCGAAGACAAAAGATTGTTCAACGTCTTCCGCTTGTTTAGGCACATAGTTTTCAGGGTAGTCAATCTGATTCCTCAAGTTTTTGTAATACACTTCAACCGATGTTTCCCACATATTATCATCAAAATTGCGGAAATAGCCTATTGCGTATTGAATGCCACGTTGCGGTTGCACCAATTCTGAACTTGCCACCCACACATCTGAAGGAAACGAACTCGTCGAATTAGATACCAAATGCAAATACTGAGTGGTCATGGTCACACCAAATTTCAAGGAACTCGCATTGTCATTCAGCTTATAAGTGCCTGTCAAACGCGGTTCAAAACCCGAATAGGTCTTCGCGACCTTACCTTTTGCGAATATTTCACCTGTTTTTACAGATGTATAAGGGCCAATTTGTTGAAAAGCGGATAGCCGTGTGCCGATATTAAGCGTCAACCGAGGGGTCACTTTCCAATCATCGCTGATATATGCGGCGTATTCGTGGGCATATTTGGGCTTGATTAAATCGGCATTTGTGAAAACTTGTTCGCCATTTGTACCTGTTGCGACATTGGGTGTCAAGCGGTGATAGGTGTAATTAACCCCAAATTTCAAGGCATGATTTACTGAGGGGTAGTAATCGAAGTCCACTTTGCCATTCCAATCACGCACACCTGAAAAGACATTGAATTGAAAAACGTCTTGTCCACCACCTGCTGCAAAATCATAATCGTTGTAAATACCACTCACATTCATAAATAAAGTGGGTTTAAAAACGTGATTCCAACGCAAGGTTGTCGTCGCATTACCGTAAGGCAAACGAAAATTAAAACCCCTATCTTTTGAATTAAAAACAAAGACATCTCGTCCAAAATAGCCCGACAAATACAAGCGGTCTTTGTCCGAGAATGTATAATTTGCTTTCATATTGACATCATAAAAATAATAATTCGTCCCTGCCAATTTGGTTTTATTGATATAAGGCTGCGCCAAATCAAGCCCATAAGTCCGCCTTGCGGAAACAATAAACGACGATTTTTCTTTCTGAATCGGACCTTCAAACGTCAAACGGCTCGCAATTAGACCGATACCGCCTTCTGCTTCGTAGGTTTTATCATTGCCCTCTTTCATCTGAATATCCAATACTGACGACAACCTACCGCCGTATTGTGCAGGCATACCACCTTTAATTAAGGTCGTATTTTTTATAGCATCGCCATTAAAAATAGAGAAAAAACCTAACAAATGCCCCGGATTATAGACAACAGCCTCGTCTAAAAGCACTAAATTTTGGTCAATACCACCGCCCCGCACATAAAAACCAGAACTGCCTTCCATCGCCTTTACACCGGGCAGTAATTGAATAACTTTTAAAACATCGGCTTCGCCAAACAAAACAGTTGTTTTTTTGATTTTATCAATGGCTAAGGTCACGGTACCCATTTCCGTGCGGGTCACATTTTTATCTTTTTCTTGTGCGGTCACAACCACCTCTTGTAATTCGACCCCCTCAGTAATACCGACATTTAAGACCTGATTTGAGGTTAAATCCACCTTAACTTCTTTGTCTTGAAAGCCGACGTAACTGATTTTTATGGTATAAATGCCTTGTGGCAATGTCAACGAATAAAAACCGTAAGTATTCGTCGCCGCACCTTGTTGCCTATTGTCTTTGTTAAATACATTGACTCCAATGAGCGTTTCGCCTGAACGTTCATCTTTGACATAACCTGACAATGTAAAATTTTGTGAGAACACAGCACTTGCATAAAAAATGCTTAGAAGGGTAGTGATTAAGAAAATTCGGGTATTCATACCAAATTATGTTTCGTTTTAAAATACAAAGCTAACGCTTGGCGGGCATATTTGGTTTTGATTTTTTGGTTAAATACGGAGTTTAGCTCATTGATTAGTTATGATGGGGCTATGTATTATTTACGACTCTCGTTCTGTCTCCAACTGTTTAAAATAAAAAACAGCTTTTTCTTTCAACAATTGCTCTTGCTCGCCTTGACCTTTGACCATAATTTTTTGGGTCAAAGTATAGTGGGGCCACCCCTCAGTATCTAAGCCGACAAATTCATAATAGCCGTCGTAACTCAACAACCGACAAACGGCGATGTGCATGAGGTCTTGTTTTTCTTCTTTTGTCCAACCTTTTTTCCAAAAACCCAACTCTTGTATGCCTATCATCAGCAACACGATGTTTAGGTCGGGCAGTGCTTCGTGTTTCAAAGCATCTTTGACGGCGTGTCGCACACGCAACCATTCAAATTCAAATTCCCAATCTTCCATATTTTTTTATAGTGGATAATGGATAGTTTATAGTTGATAATGAATAAAAGAGCTTTCCTGTAAAAAATAAAAACCCTTATAGTTAACAGCCACTCACTGTTTCTCGCTGCGCTCGAAAAACGTATGAAGAAGTTTTTTTTTAGAGCGAAGTTCATTTTCTAAGAAAAATCTTTGATTTTTCTTAGAAAAT
>JAYTUR010000526.1:0-1599 GCA_043744475.1 Saprospiraceae bacterium
ACGATGCTTGTTGTTGTCAATACAGGCTCTTTGGCGGCTTTGAGCTTGGTTTTTGCTTCGTATCTCAACTTTTTAGTCCCTATTTCAGAAACCATGCAAGTTATGGTTGCCATTTCAGCCATCGTCGTTTTGACAATTATGAATGTTTTAGGCGTGCGTTTGGGTGGTCTTTTTGCCAGTATTTTTACGACAGCAAAACTGTTGGGTATTTTTATCGTCGTTGTTATTGGCGTTTTATTGGGACATAACAATGTACATTATGCCGATTTGACTTGGACAGGTAACGCTCAAAACTTACCGCTTATTTCCGCTTTTGGCTTGGCTTTGATTGGAACAACTTTTTCTTATGGAGGCTACCAACACGCTACTTTCATAGCTGCCGAAGTAAAAAACGCACAACGGATTGTGCCTCGTGCCATGCTTTTGGGCATTTCAGTTGTGTGTTTAGCTTATTTAACCATCAATATGGCATATTTGCGACTATTGCCCATGACAAATATTATGGCTTCAAAAAGTGTTGCATCCGATGCGGTTTCAGTGATTTGGTCGGCAGGGGCAACGTTTATAGCTTTCTTAATTGTCCTTTCAGTTCTCGGAACGATTGGCATTTATATCCTCACAGCACCCCGTATTTACTTTGCTATGGCTAATGATGGCTTGTTTTTCAAGCAATTTGCAACGATTCACCCACATTACAAGACCCCTCAGTATGCTATCATTTTTCAATCATTATGGACAATTGTTTTGCTTCTTTTTTGGAAAACCTTTTCCGACCTCATTACCTATGTCGTTTTTATTGATACTGCTTTTTTCTTTTTAACTGCTGCGACGATCTTTGTTTTTAGAAAAAAAAGGACAGAAACGACATCGGCTTATCGCACCATCGGCTACCCTTTTACACCTTTGATTTTTATGGGTATGAGTGCTTTTATTGTCATTAATACATTGATTGAAAAGCCTGTCCAAGCCTTTGGTGGGATTATATTTTTAGGGATTGGGGTTTTGGTTTTCTATTTTTTTAAAAAGAAACAGCAATATCTTTAAAGAAAAATCAGTGAAAATCAATCAAATCAGTCTAATCTGTGTTCAAAGCTAAATACATTTATTTGTACAATTCCTTGAAACAAAAATGCCCAACTACCAAAGCAGTTGAGCGTTTTTTATTGCGAAATTCTTAATTTCTTACGTGTGACGAATACCTAATGTCTCGCAAATAGCACGGTAACGAGCGATGTCTTTGTCATGCAAATAAGCTAAAGTACGCTTGCGTTGACCAACCAAAGCCAATAATGCACGGCGGCAAGAGTGGTCTTGTTTGTTGGTTTGTAGGTGCTTAGACAATTCCGAGATTCGGAAAGTGAATAATGCCACTTGACCCTCTGTTGAGCCAGAGTCTTTTTCACTTTTTCCGTGTGTACGGAAAATTTCTTCTTTCTTTTCTTTTGACAGATAAATTGCCATGTCTTGTTTTTTTTAAAATTTGTTAACCAAATACGATTACGAAAATCTGTTTTAGCTCTTAAAGCAGCGCAAAGATAGTTATTTAATAGATAGTGGATAGTGGATAATGGATAATTTTTAAAAATAATGGATAGTTGA
>JAYTUR010000527.1:0-6104 GCA_043744475.1 Saprospiraceae bacterium
GTTTTTAAAAGAAAAATTTTCAATTTTTCTTTTAAAAACACACGCGCTCCGATAGATTTATCCTTGTACGCTTTTTGAGCGTAGCGAAAAATAGTGAGTAATCGCTCTTGTTGAGAATTTATTATACACCCATGTATATTTTATACTGAAAGTGTCCAACAACTTGTTTGTGATGGACACTTTCATATTTTAATCCTTGTTGCCGATTCGACAACGCGGCTTGTATTTTTGCTTTTTTATCCACTTCATTTGTCCATATCAGCCATTGGCTTATCGCCGAAAACCTTTCTTAAATCCAACACGGCTGCACGCAATCGCGTTTTTATCGTACCTAACGGTATATTGAATTCCTTTTCAATTTCTTGATGTGTATAACCTTGAAAATAAAATAAGTCTATCATCACCCGATATTTTGGGTCAAGTTTGCTCGCCAAATCCTTCAAATCTATGTGTTCAGGCTTAATAAAATGTTCACCAAAATCATCAAGAAATGATACATCATTTGTTCTTTTGCTCATTTTCCAACCGCCACTGCGTGTCACGTCAATCGCTGTGTTTCGGGCAATATTGAGTAACCATGTTGATAATTTACCTTTGGTAGCATCGTAATGACATCCATTTTTCCAAACTTTAACGAACGTTTCCTGCAAAACATCTTCTGCAATATCAGGTGAACGGACAATCCGCAAAATGAATCCATATAATATCGTTGAATAATTATCATACAAGAGACTTATGGCTTCTATGTCCTGCAATTGCAACAAAGAGATGATTTTTTCATTTTTTATGACAGAAATATGTGTTCTTTTTACTTTGAAAGGTTCAGGAATAGATGCCATTGTATAAGATTTATGATGATTAAAATATTTATACAAAAATGACGGTATTCAACACATAAAATGTTACATTTTAATGAGAAAAACTTACATAAATCACACCTTTTTTATCAAGAATCAGCTGTTGTTTTTAGAAAAGCGACCCCCTCAGTATTTTTGAACAAAATCTTACCTTGTGTTCTTTTGCAGTAGATACAAGTTTTCCTAAAATTTCTCAAAATTTCCAAATTAAGGGAATTAATATGAGCATCATGACGAGCCACAAAAGCGTCAAAATGCCACCCACTTTGAAAAAATCTTTGACTTTATACTGACCTGCGCCGTAAATTAAGATACAACACGGTTCAAATGGCGTAATCATTGAGACGGATGCTGACACAATCACTGCTATTGCGAAAGTACGCGGATTTACGCCCATCGTTACAGCTGTCTGCATGGCAATCGGCAATACAACCAATGCAGCTGCGGCGTTTGACATAGGTTGCGTCAACAAAATGGTCAATGCCATGAAGCCTGCTAAAACAGTCATAACGCCGAAAGGCGATAAATAATGAACAACAATTTCCGCCAAATATCTATCAGTGCCCGTTTTTGTCATTGCAATACCAAATGCTGTCATTCCTGCTATCAAAATCAACAAGCGTCGGTCTAACGAACCATAAGCACTTTCAGGTGTGATACAACCCGTTGCAATACTTAATAATGCTGCCAACAAAAAGGACATACCCATCGGTAAAATGTCTAACGACCCTAAAACAATTGCCGAAACAAATAAAACTAAGGCAGTAAAGCCTTTTCGTCTATCAAAAACTTGATTACTTTCGATTTCGTTTAGCAATAATATGTCTTTACTCGTCCGTAAAAAAGCCACATCTTCAACACGTCCTTGTCCTAACAGCACATCACCAATTTTAAGTTCTGTATGACCGAGTTCTTTTGTTAAATTTTCGTCTTTGCGGTGAATGGCTAATATTGAGACGTGATATTTTTTTCTAAAATCAGATTCTATAAGCGTTTGGCGCAATAAATCGGAAGTGGCAGGGACAACTAATTCGACCAATCGCATTGAACCACTTTGCAAATCGGTATCGTTGATTGTAGCGCCTGTGACTTCTGTTCCATAGTCTTGACGAAATTTAGTCAAATCATCTGGAACAGCTTCGATGACCAAAACATCGTCAATTTTTATCCACGTATTGGAATCCGGAAATAAATCACGTCCATTGCGGATGACTTTTAAGATGCGTACATCTAAATCTGTTAAATTTAAATTAAAAATACCTTGACCATCTAATACTGACCCTTTTAAGACTTTTACTTGACTCAAATATTTACGGACATTATAAAGGTTGGTCAACTCCGAATCACTATCAATATTGCTGATTGGAGCGCGATTAGGTATGAGTTTTATACCTATAAACATCATAAACAATATGCTGATGATACTAAGGGGTACACCTAAAGGCGTGAGTTCGAACATAGACATGGGTGCATATCCTTGTTTTATTAAATATGCGTTTCCTGCAATGTTGGTTGATGTACCGATGAGTGTACAAGTGCCACCCATTAATGCAGCAAAAGCCATCGGCATCAATAGTTTGGAAGGACTGACTTTCAATTGACGCGCCATACTAACTAAAGGCGCAACTAAAATAGCTGACACAGTTGTGTTGTTCATAAAAGCGGATATCCCTGCTGCAAAAAACATGACTGCACCCGTCAACAACCACAATGGAATGGATTTGACACGACTTAATCGAGAAACAGCGACATCTATAATGCCATTTTGTTGCAATGCCTCTCCAACGATAAAGACAGATGCAAGCATAATGATAAATTCGCTGCCGAAACCACGAAAAGCTTCATCAACCGTCAAAATTTTTGTCGTCACGAGCACGACTAATAAACCGAGTGCGACAAAATCGGGCGATATCCGTTCTGTTGACAGTAAGATAACGACACTCACTAATAAAATGAGTACCAATGTGATTCCCATGTTGATTGCGTTTTGTTTTTTAATAAAAAAATAGGCGGCTAAAATAGGGCTTTCAGTGTGTATTTGTAAATATTGACAAAGTTTAATTAAATACCCGCGTAATTTTATCTTTGTGGCATTATGGGTTATGAAAAAATTCGGTCTTCTCCGACAAAATTTGTGACAATAACTTCTCTGACGACATCAGAATTTGAGCACTTATTACCACAATTTGTGAATCTAAATTATTGAATTTGAATTGATTGTCGTCATCATCATGCTTATTTTCACTAAGCTATCACTTCATTTTTCTACATCCAGATAGCATAAGTCATTGCACCACCTTCACATTCCCCGTTCTTTTCAAAACACCCCATGACTGACTTTCGCCTTTGACAGCGCGTCTGATGGCTTTAAAAAGCGTCCAATACATCAATTGCCGATAGACCAAACGTTGTGGAATAAGCCACAATATTTTCCATTTTTTCTCTTTTTCAAACCAAAAACCGAGCAATGAAACGCCCATATCTATCAATAAAAAGAAGCCATAGAAGCCCAATATTTTCGTCAATCCTTCGGTGCTATGCCGATTCCAAATAAGCCCAACGATGAGTAAAACATCAGCAAGAGGTGCAATAAGCGGCATCAATATTTGAAAAATCAACAAATTGGGCAAGGCAATCATGCCCAAAGCGCCACAATGTGGGTTCAAAAAAGCATCGCGATTTTTCCAAAAACTCTGCATGATGCCATACGTCCACCGAAAGCGTTGCCGCATGAACATGCGAAAAGTTTCGGGTGCTTCTGTCACTGCAATCGCTTCGGTGCAAGAGCGCACGATATAGCCCCCCCTCAGTATCCGAATCGTCAAATCGCAATCTTCTGCAAGTGTATCTGTTGCGAAACCACCAACCGATTGAATCACTGTTTTTCGAAAAGCACCAATCGCACCAGGCACAACCGTAATGGCGTTGATGAGGTCAAATGCACGGCGGTCAAAATTTTGACTTGTTGTATATTCTATTGATTGCCAATAGGTTAGCATATTGACTTCATTACCGACTTTTACATTTCCTGCAACAGCACCTACTCTTTCATCCTGAAAATAAGGCATCATTTTGCTAATAGCATTGCTTTTAAGCTGCGTATCTGCATCAATACAGATGACAAATTCGCCCGTTGCGCGTTGAATACCGACATTCAAAGCAGAAGCTTTTCCACCGTTCGGTTTATCAATAACTTGAACATTTGGATGATTTTGGAATGCCTCCGACACCACCGCAAACGTGGCATCTTTTGAACCATCATTGACAAAAATGATGTCGAAATTTGGATAATCCTGTTTCAAAAGATTGTGAATTGTTTTCACAGCGTTCACCTCTTCGTTGTATGCGGGAACGATGATGGATACTGAGGGGGGACTTTTTTCAAGAGAATTGGGCAACAAAAACGCTGTTTTATCCAATTGTGCTTGTTCATTTTTGCGTTTGGCATATTGTATTGTCGCTAAAACAGCAATAGCCATAATCCGCAAAATACCCATAATCAAAGCAACAACAAACAAACCGAGTAGCAAACGGCTGACCCAAAAACCGCCTTCCGCAATCCAGCTATTGGCTTCAAAAAGATGGCTCGTTACAGTCGGCATCACTTCTTCGGGTGTTTTACCTAACAAATTAGCAATTGTTGAAAATTGGACACCTTTTGATTTAAAATAGTGAATAATACGCGGCAAAGCTTCAACAGTCGCCTCTCGGTTGCCGCCAGAATCGTGGAAAAGAATAATACCTTTTGAGGGATTCGCTTCATAAGCCCGAATGGTTCGGACATAAATAGAATCTGCCGAAACGCCTTCTTCCCAATCTTCGGGGTCAATACTTTCACCAATTGAGTAATAATTCAACTCTTTGGCAATGCCCAAAGGCACCAATTCTTCTTTTTTTGTGGGTTCCGAGTCCGCATTGAAAGGTGCGCGAAAAAGTATGGTTGAACGACCTAAAACGCTCTCTATCAACAGTCTTGTTGCTTCAATCTCAGCATAAGCCCTGTTTAGTCCCATTTTTGCGATGTTCGGATGCGTGAAAGTATGGTTGCCAATTTCATGTCCTTCTCTTAAAATGCGTTTCAATATGGGCAAATTGGCTTCCGCCATCACACCGACAACAAAGAAAGCGGCAGGGACTTTTTCCTCTTTTAAAATATCAAGAATTTTGGGCGTGTATTCCGGGTCGGGTCCATCATCGAAAGTCAAAATAACTTGATTGTGGACTTTGCCGTATTTTTTAATCACATATTTTGTCGGCAAATTATTATATGTTTCCTCTTGAATGACATGCTCTACCGAATCAACATCAATACCAATATCGCCGTCACGTGGCTGACTGACGACATCCAATACCTCGCCGTCACCTGTATAATTGGGTTTTTCAAAATTGGATTTACTGTATTTTAAATTTGAAAAATCAAAAGAAGCTTTTTGCAAAGCCGCATTAGATAAATTTCTATCATAAAAACGCCAAATCCGATGGTCTTCCGATCCAAGCCGCCACAAGGCGACACCTGCCACGCCATACTCATCGGCAAAGCGCATGGTATTGAAATTGGTCGCTGCATCGCAAAATTGTACTTCGTGGTGTTTGCCACGTCCGTCTAAATAACTGTATTTGCAATTATATGTATCGTTATCAAAATCAATGACTGCGTGCATTTCATCTGCCGTTGCGAGAGCTTCTTGATACGTGACGGTTACGCCTACTTCGCCATCTGCCCAATCATAGCCATACCCTGCGATGCACAAAACAATTTTTTGTTCAGAAACATCTTTGGCGTTTAGATCGAGCATTTTTTCAATCCAGCGTTGGTCACACACTGGACCAGCCGTGCTCGTTGTCCAATGTTGGTCATAAGCCATCAAGAAAATATAGTCGTTGTATTCAGCGAGTTTTTTATTATTAAAATTTTCATTCGATGCCATCACGTCTTGCGTCACCAAATACCCCCCCTCAGTATGCAGCCGTTGATAAACGGTTCTTTGAAAATTTTCAAGGGCTGTGGCTGTTTGTGCATCGTCCACCGCTTCAAAGTCAATATTGACTCCTTGAAAATTGTATTTTTTTAAAATTTTGATTAAATCATCAATCAAACGCCGACTTTTCTCAGGACTTTTCAAAACACGGCTCAACAATGCAGGGTCAAAATCGCCATCTTTACTGTCATTGACATTGTTCAAAATTGGAAGAATTGCCACTTTATGAGCACGCATCACCTGCAAAGCATCATCATCAATATTAACC
>JAYTUR010000528.1:0-6084 GCA_043744475.1 Saprospiraceae bacterium
GACCAACTACGTTCATCCCAAAGCTCCGAGATTTCATCCGTTACTTTTTGAGCGAAATATTGCGCTAACATCCGCCGAATGTCCAATAACTGCTCGTCGGGCAATTCATATCGAAACAACTTGATTAATTCAAGTTGCAAATTACTTAAAGGAGCTTGTGTTGTTGTCATTTTTAGATTCTATTATGAACAAAAATAAGTCTTTTATAAAAATAAGACAATCAAAATTTACCACTGTTGCGTCTGATGCGGATATCGCACGACATATTGTTCTTTAATCATACGTCCCAAACGCTCACGTAATTCCTCGATATTTTCTTTTGTTTCGGCAGACATAATGACAGATTCACCATATTTATTGGTCAAATTTTCCAATAAATCGGCTTCAATATTGGCTTTTGTTTCGTCATCAACGAGGGCATCAAAATAGCGTTCGCGATAAAGATCCATTTTATTGAACACCATCAAAGTCGGTTTGTCGTCCACACTGAGGTCCTTGAGCGTTGCTTGTACCGTCCGAATTTGATCTTCGTATTGCGGATGCGCGATGTCCACAACGTGTACGATAATGTCCGATTCTCGCGTTTCGTCCAAAGTGGATTTAAAACTTTCGACCAAATGATGCGGCAATTTGCGGATAAAACCAACCGTATCGCTCAATAAAAACGGCATGGCATTAAAAACAACCTTCCGAACCGTTGTATCTAAGGTTGCAAACAACTTGTTTTCTGCAAAAACATCGGCTTTTGCTAAGGTATTCATCAAAGTTGATTTACCCACATTCGTATAACCGACCATCGCTACACGAATCATCGCCCCGCGTTGTTTGCGTTGCGTTTGTGATTGACGGTCAATGGTTTTAAGCTCTTCTTTCAGCAAACCAATCTGATAACGGACGATACGGCGGTCGGTCTCAATCTCTTTTTCACCGGGTCCGCGCATACCGATACCACCTTGCTGCCGTTCCAAATGCGTCCACATACCCCTCAGTCGCGGCAACAAATATTGGAGTTGTGCCAGTTCGACCTGCGTGCGCGCCTGTGCCGTTTGTGCGCGTTGTGCAAAAATATCGAGAATCAAAGAAGAACGGTCTAATACCTTGATTTTCAATGCTTCTTCAATGTTGGCATACTGTTTTGGCGACACATCGTCTTCCAAAATTGCCATCGTCACATCGGGATGCGACTGCACATAATTGGCAATTTCCTCCAATTTTCCTTTACCTACAAAAAGACGTGTATCAGGATGCGCCAGACGTTGTGTAAACCGTTTTATCGTTTTTGCACCCGCCGTTAAAGCCAGAAATTCGAGTTCATCGAAATATTCAAGCACTTGTTCCTCAGTTTGAGACGGCAAAATGAGTCCGATGATGATGGCTTGTTCTTCCGCTTTCACAAGTCCTTTGCCGCGCTCGTCTGTGCCGACTTTAAAATTTGAGCTTTTATCGTTTGTCAAAATATTTTTTTATTTTTAATAAATTTTTAAGAAAATTTGAGGAAAAATATACCCCCTCAGTATTTTAATGTAGCACGGAACTTGTTCTTTATCAATGATTTATGCGAAATAAATTTCGCATTACCTACGCTTTGGTACAGGGTCACAATGTTCATGCGTTGACCACGGGTGACATCTAAAAATGCGTTTCAGACCCATCCAGCCCCCCCTCAGTATCCCCCATTCCATGACTGCATCAATCATGTATTGTGAGCAAGTCGGCGAATAGCGGCATTTGCTCGGACCCAATAGTGGCGACAAAATAAGCCGATAAAGGTGAATCGGTATGAGAAATATCTGTTTTATTAAATGATTCATTTTCAATAACTTAGAAAGTTGCGGAGTCTGATGTTTTGTTTTTTGATAACAAAAAATACCCTTGCTTTTTAGAAGGAATATTGACTTGCACAATGTTCTTTTGGTCTGCAAACACTTCTGTTAAAACTCGATTGTCAACGGAAATGTTCCTCACTTCTCGAATGTTTTTTATTTCTAAATAAATCCACAAGGCTTGTTTGTCCTGTGTCGTCTCTTTTCCCACCCATTCATAGTTGACTTTTTTACCATTGAGTTGAATAGAAAGGTTGTTTTGTAAATAATTGAAAACCAAGTTATTAGCATCTTGCTTTTCTCTTTCTGTACCAATAAATAACTTAGACGCGCCCTGTTTGTCAAGAGCCGATTCTAAGTCATCTATAAATATGTGCATCGTTATTTGCAATGACTTTTCAGCAGGTTTAAAAACCATATCCGTCTTTGAAATGTGGAAAGCGTGTAAATTTAGAACATTATTAATATCATAATATCCTAATAAAGCCAAACTGAATAAAAGAATTTTCATGTTACGTGTTTTTATAAAACCTAATAAATCAATGCGTTATAATTGACAACTTATAAAATAATTACGATTTTTGGAGGACAAATTTACAAATATGTCGCAATTCTTTCGGTTTTGAGAAGAGTCTTTAAATTAATGGTCATAACTCACGACACGACTAATTTTCCAAGCGCCGTCTTTTTTCTGCCAAATCATTAAAAACTTAAAAGTGCCGCAGTCATTTTTACTATTGTATGCTTACCAATATGTATCGCGCCATAATCTTTAATCGGATGCACTTCAAGGCTGCCTTCGACAAGGTTTCGACGAATAGGTGTATTTAGGCTTTTAAACCTTTCAAACATAGATTGAAAATTATTTATAACAGTTGGATATGAAAGCAAACCGCCATTGTCTTGATACCATTCAAGGTCTTCTGAAAACATTATTTTCATGGTTTTTATATCTTGATTATTGAAAGCAGTAAACAAAATACTGTCTAAATGTGCTATTTGATGATACAATTCTTGATGCTCTGAAGAGTTGTTTTTGCTCTGTGCATTTGTGTGATTGTTTATCATTAATAAACATAAAATAGCTGTTGTTTTAATAGGAAATAAGTTATTTAACATGATTTTTAGTTGTTTTATTGTCTTAAAAAAAATACTGAGGGGTATATCAATGACCCCTCAGTATTAAATAAAATTAGTATAAAAAAACTTTTAAATTATCTATTAACCATTTTTCTGAATCCGGTTTTTCTCATCGTCTGCACCACCATCACGACGCCGCGCTTGTTGTACTTTTTGATTGCCAAAACGATAACTCGCAGTGAAGCGAACTTGACGAGAATCCCCAAAACCAACTATTTTTATATCCAAATTTTCATACTTCTGATGACCACGGAATTTTTGTGAATAAAAAATATCTTGTGCATTGAGGCGCAAAGTCAAGCGGCGGTCAAACATTTGCTTTGAAATACCTAAGTTGACTCCATAAAACGGCTCACTCAAAATCAAACCTTGTTGAATTTGTGAAATATACATGCCACTGATTTCTGCGGACATATCTTTGGGCAATGTGAAACGGCTTTGCACATTGGCACTGAACTGTGGAATCTTTACGTCGAGCGCAGAATTGAGATATGTACCCATGAAATGATTGACATTGTAGCCTGTGTTGACGTTCAAAAACCACCATTTTTTAATGGGTATTGGCATATTGACCGACACACCATAATTCTCTCTTGTTGCCAAATTTTCACGTGTGATAAATGTTTGCTTCGCATCATCGTCTTGTTTTAACACTTCCGTCATCACATCTTTGGTTTTTCCGTAGTTGACACTGATAGACATCGCACCCATAAACGTATATGTCAAATCCATATTATTGGTGTACTGAGGGGTCAAATTTGGATTGCCCAATTGAAATGTATATTGGTCGAGGAAGTGACGAAACGGATTTAAACTTTCATAGTCCGGTCTGTCAATCCGACGACTAAAACCTAAGCGAAAGGCGTTTTTATCCTTTTTACCCCATTTTTTTTGAACAAAAGCTGTAGGGAATAAGTCCGTATAATGCCTTGTAAACGTCGTATCGAGCGTATTTTGACGACCCGTAATATTCGTATTTTCGATTCGCAAACCAATTTGGTAGCTCAAACCTTTAGGCAACTCATGTTGCCAATTGCCATACGCAGCGTTAATATTTTCTTTATATAAAAAATCGTTTGTGATGTTTTTGTCTGATACTTTTACATTATCAACGATGTTGTAAAATTTAATATCATTACTGTTTTGTACAAAACTTGTCTTAGCACCGAACTCAAATTTCGCTTTTTTACTGAGGGGTTGCGCATAATCAAATTTCGCAGAAGCAATGTCAAATTTGGCTTCTGTTAAATTTTGCTGATTTTTTGCAATGCCACTTGAACTCAAAGAAGTGATACGGAATGCTTGGTCATCGCCATTTTTGTACTTTGAATAGTCCAAATCAACCGTCAACTCACGTCCTGTTGAGTCAAAGGTGTGTTTCAAATTGGCGTTGCTTGAAAATTCCTGCCAATAATCATTTGGCGTTGAAACGGTCAAAAGTTTTGAATCAATTGTTCCGTCAGGTTTATATATGGTCGTCGTGTTATCAAGATTCCGAGCTTGATTGGTGTTAATACCGCCAAAACCACCATTAAACAATACACCAACGGTTGTTTTTTGGCTTAAATTATAGTCCACACCGCCACGCCACGAATTGGAATGGCGCGGTCTGCGCCCATAAGCCGTTTGAACAAATGAGTCCGTGACCGCACCTTTACCATTATCTGCCCTAAAAATACGGTCAATCGAATTGCTGTTAAAATACATATTATTATTGTAATTGTACGAACCGAACACGTTCCACGCCCCATTGCGGTAGTTTAAACTCAAACTGTTGCTTGATTTGTAATAAATACCTTGACCATAAGTACTTGAAATTTGACCATTTGTACCAAATAATTGGTTCTTTTTCATCACAATATTGATAATGCCTGCGTTCCCTTCCGCATCGTATTTAGCCGATGGATTGGTGATGATTTCGATTTTGAGAATTTGGTTGGCGTTCATATTGCGCAACATATTGGTCAATTGCTCTTGTGACAGTTGCGAGGGTTTGCCGTCCACCATAATCCGTACGCCTTCTTTGCCGCGCAATTGAATTTTTCCATCGTTGTCAACCACCACACCAGGCGATTTTTCCAAGATTTCTAAAGCCGTCGAGCCTGCTGAAACGATGCTGTTTTCGACATTTACGACGGTTTTGTCTATCTGTTGTTCGATAAAAGGTTTTTGAGCTGTAATGGTGACAGCTTGCAAATTGACATTGTCTTCGACTAACTTTAAGTCTTTGATAGTCAACGAATTATCTGAAATACTGAGGGGAGTACTTGTGGCTTTTTTTAAGCCGACTTGTTGTGCCGAAACGAAGTATTGAGCGTTTTTTAAGGTGCCAAATTCGAATCTGCCTGAAGCATCGGTTATTTCGCCTTTGACGAGCGACGAGTCTTTGACATTGTGCAAAGTGACGGTGACAAATTCCATCGCTTTGCCGTCTGATGCAATGATGCGACCGTTGATTTTTCCTGTTTGTGCAAAGTTTAATGTGGCAAAAGTGAGGGTAATAGCGAGTGCAAATAGCTTTTTCATGACAAAAGTTGTTGATTTCGTGGTGAAGAAATTAAAAAAAAATGTTAGACAATCGGGTGATTTAAAAAAATATAAGGGCATAAAGCTGTAAATAATAGAAAGGCATAAAGTTGAATGTCAGACCTCAGATAAGACATGCGTGTTACACTTACCCCTATCCGATATGGACAAAAAGCAGTAAATACGTGACAAAAAGCCTAATTTTTTAGATAAACATCTTTCTTTTAACCGCCCAAAAGGTAGTTTACAATTTGAAGGATGATGATGATTGGGTTGTTCAATTCGTCGCTTTTCATGATTCGTAGTTTTTAGATTTTAAATAGAGTTTGATTTCTTTCGATAAATATGATGCAAAGATATGGCTATACAAAGGTATTATGCAAGACATAGTACCTTTTATTCGATAAAATAATTTATTAACCGCATGAATAGCGCAATTATTCGGATAAAAAAGTTTCTAATCATTATGATTGTTCGTCGCTACATTTCCGCTAATCATCTGCACAGCGGTTATTAAGTATGCAAAACAAAATAATTGATTTGTTCCGCATGTTTAATAAAATTTAGGGGTCAAATAAAAGGTAGGTGATATGAA
>JAYTUR010000529.1:0-6076 GCA_043744475.1 Saprospiraceae bacterium
GATCTCGGTGCGCAAGTGACTTTTGTCGGCGTTGATAATCTCGGTGGCGATGAAGGTGACTTGAAGGCGGTGAAACCCCACTTTTTTACGTGCGTACCACGCCTTTTGGAGAAAGTGTATGAAAAAATATACAATAAAGGGCTTGAACTGAGGGGTGCAAAACGTGCACTTTTCTTCTGGGCTTTGGCTTTGACCAATGATTATGAGTACGATAAAGAATACACAGGTTGGAAAAAATTTAAAATGAGCATTGCTGATGCACTTATTTTCAAAAAATGGCGTGAAGCACTCGGCGGCTCTATTAAGGGTATTGTTGTCGGTGCGTCGCCGTTGCCTGTAAAGATTGCGCGGACGTTTTCGGCGGCGGGTGTGCCTGTGCGTGAAGGTTATGGTATGACAGAAACATCGCCAGGTATCGCTATTACTTGCTTTGAAAAAGGCATGGCAAAATTGGGCTATGTTGGACCTATCATTAATGATGTTGAAGTCATGATTGACCCTTCTGATGGTAATTACAAGGAAGGTGAAGGAGAAATCTTATGCGCAGGGGCGAATGTGATGATGGGTTATTACAACAATCCCGAAGAAACGGATAAGATTATCAAGCTGATAGACGGAAAACGATGGATATATACAGGCGATATTGGTAGATTAGACAATGTCAATGGCGTTAAAATGCTGAAAATTACAGACCGCAAAAAGGAGTTGTTCAAAACAACGGGTGGCAAATACGTGGCACCTGCGCCGATTGAAAATAAGTTGCGTGAAAACTTTCTCGTCGAGCAAGTTATGCTCGTTGGCGACAATCAAAAATTTGTTTCGGCATTGATTGTACCCGCTCCTGAAGCCTTGAAAGATTGGTGTCAAGAGCATGGCGTGACTTGGACAAACCTAAAAGAAGTGATTGAGAATCAATCTGTTGTAAAAAAATACAATGAATTGATTAACCATTACAATCCTGCATTTGCACATGTTGAACAAATTAAAGCATTCCGTCTCGTTTCCGATAATTGGGAACCCGTCAAACCTGATGGCTCGCCTGGAGAACTGACACCGACGATGAAATTGAAACGGCGGGTGCTTTTGGATAAATACCAAAGTATGATTCAGGAAATTTATGGATGAAAAAGTCATTGGTCATTAACTATCTTTGTTAAACTTTTCTAAACCTTGTTATCAAATACCTATAAAATACGTCAAAAGGACGTTTCGTTATGGCATTGATTTTACCCGTAAAAGGCGTATCGCCCCGATTTGGCGATAATTGTTATTTGGCAGAAAATGCGACCATTGTTGGCGATGTGGAAATGGGCAACGATTGTTCGGTTTGGTTCACCGCCGTTGTGCGTGGCGATGTGCATTATATCAAAATGGGCAACAAAGTAAACGTTCAAGATGGCGCAGTGATACATTGTACTTATCTAAAAAGCCCAACAACTATAGGCAATAATGTCTCAATTGGGCATCGTGCCTTAGTGCATGGCTGTACAATTCACGACAATGTGCTGGTTGGTATGGGGGCAATTGTTATGGATAATGCTGTTGTCGAATCGAATGTACTCATTGCCGCAGGTGCAGTTATCCTTGAAAATGCGCATTTAGAGTCGGGTTTTATCTACGCGGGTGTTCCTGCGAAGAAAGTGAAACCCCTCAGTATTGAGCAGTTTAAAGACTCCATCGAGCGCATTGCAGACAACTATGTGATGTATTCGAGTTGGTTTAAAGAGGTATAAATTTTTTTTAAAATTATCAAATTAATCTTTACATGAAAAACTTCATTGTTTTTTTCTTTTTAAGTATTACAACTTTTGCTGTTGCACAACCTTCAACTATGCGTGACAACACATGGAAAACGCTATCAAAAATCACCTACAAAAAACAATACGACGAAGTATTAGGGCTTAAAATTGATGTGCCTGTATTTGGACAAGAGGTCAAATCCTTAGCCGGAAGAGAAGTCACCGTCAAAGGTTATATCATTCCGACAGACGGTTATAAGAACCAAAAAGAGTTCGTTTTTTCTGCCTTCCCCTACAATATGTGCTTTTTTTGTGGCGGTGCAGGACCTGAAACGGTCATGGAAATTACCACCAAACAGCCTGTTCAATACACCACTGAACCGATTTATCTCAAAGGCATCCTCAAACTCAATGGCACAGACGTAAATCGGCTTATCTATTCGCTTGAAAAAGCAGAAAAACTTTAACGGATTTTTTTGACCACAGATGAAACTAATACGACAGACTTACACTGATTTTTATTCTTGTAAAATGATAAAAAATCAGAAAAAATTAGTCGTATCAGTTTCATCTGTGGTCAAAAAAATGTCCTAAAATCCACCGCTTGTGTCCGATTCTCGCATAAAAGTCTTCGGTATTCGCCATCATGGACCTGGTTCGGCTCGTTCGCTGCTGAACGCGTTGGAGGTGTGGCAACCTGACGCATTGTTGATTGAAGGCCCGCCCGATGCGGATAAATTGATAAAACATGTCAACCACGAAAAACTAAAACCACCTGTTGCCGCTTTGGTTTACAATCCCAAAGACTTGCGGCAAGCGTCCTATTTTCCTTTCGCTGAATTTTCTCCGGAATGGCAAGCCATATTGTTTGGTTTGAAAACGGCTATTCCCGTTGCGTTCATGGATTTGCCGATGAGCCTTAATTTTTGTTTGCAAAACCCCGACCTTCCTGCGCAACAAACCCTTGATTTTCAAGAAGATACTGATATTGAAGGCAATGATACTGAGGGGAGGCATTTTGAAAAAGAACAAACAAAAATCATCAAAGACCCTTTGCGTACTCTCGCTGAATTGGCAGGATATACGGACAGTGAACGTTGGTGGGAAGTTACTTTTGAGCAAACAGACAATCCAAACGCTGTTTTTGACATCATTTTGGAGATGATAACCGCTTTGCGTAAAGACCTCAATCGTTCCGAAACGACGGAAACGCTGCTGCGCGAAGCCTTTATGCGACAAACCATTCGTAAGACTTTAAAGACCGATGCCCAACGGATTGCCGTCGTTTGTGGCGCATGGCACGCCCCAGTTTTGGCAAATATTGCCCGATTCAAAGAGAAAAATGATAATGATTTATTAAAAAAACTGCCTAAAGTAGCGACAGAAGCGACTTGGATGGCGTGGAGTTACGAGCGTTTGGCGCGTGAAAGTGGCTATGGCGCGGGTATTAGCAGTCCTGCGTGGTATGATTTGTTGTTTTCAAAAAAACAAAATGCCACGGTTCGGTGGATAACAAAAGCAGCGCGTTTGTTGCGTGGCAAGGACTTGTCGGCATCGGCAGCGCACGTTGTCGAAGCCGTTCAACTCGCCGAAACGCTCGGGATACTGAGGGGGCATGACATTGCGGGTTTGGAGGAGTTGGAAGAGGCGGTCAAGACGGTGATGTGCAATGGGGCAGATGTGCAAATGAATCTCATTCGACGCAAATTGGTGGTGGGTGATGTCGTGGGCAAAGTGCCGCCGGAGATTCCACAAGTGCCTTTACAGCGTGATTTTGAGGCTTCTGTGAAGACAGCGCGTTTGACAAAAGAGTATGCGACATCGGAAGCAGTGACAAAAGAATTGGATTTACGCAAACCTAATCCATTGATTGCCAGTCATTTATTGCATCGTTTGGCTTTGCTTAATATTCCTTGGGGTAAACCCATGAAAGGCTCGCGCTACAAGTTGGGCTCGTTTAAAGAAACATGGAAATTGCATTGGCGACCCGATTACACGATTCGTTTGATTGAAGCGGCACAATGGGGCAATAAAGTTGAGCAAGCGGCAACGGCTTTTGTTCAAAAACAAGTAGAAACGGTGGATAAACTGCCCACTTTGACGGTTTTGGTTGAAAAAACGCTGGATGCCAATTTGCCAAAAGTGTTGCCCAAACTCATACAACGGATGCAAACCCTTGTGGCTTTGACGGAAGATGTGGTGATCTTGATGGAAGCCTTGCCGCCGCTTGTCCGCATTTTGAAATATGGGAATGTGCGAGGCACCGATGCCGCCGCCGTTCGGTTTGTGGTGCAAGAAATATTGCCGCGTATTTTTGTCGGGCTGCCACCTGCTTGTTTGAATACCGATGATGAAGCTACGGAGTTGATTTTCAATCAGATACAAAACACACATACGGCATTAAATCTATTGGGAGAACCCATTTTTACTGAGGGGTGGTTGCGGAGTTTGCGTTTGGTTGCAGATTTGAAAAACAGTCATGGCAAACTAACGGGCGGTTGCATACGTATTTTGTTTGATAAATCGGTTTTGAATATTGCCCAAACATCGGTCAAAATGCGCTACGCCCTTGCGCCGATGAATGAACCGACCCAATCGGCTGCTTGGCTCGAAGGCTTTTTATATGGCAGTGCACTACTTTTGATACATCATCCGACCCTTTGGCAAGTGCTCGATGAATGGGTGTCGGAAACAGATATGAGTCGTTTGGAAAATTTATTGCCGTTGTTGCGGCGCACCTTTTCCCCTTTTTCAAAATCCGAAAAAGCAAAATTATATGCTTTGGCGAATCAACAAAAAAGAGGTTTTCAAGGACAAAACAGGACCCCTGAGTATCATTATGATGAAATGCGAGCGGAAGGGGTTTTGGCGACGGTTCGGTTTTTTATTCAGGGCGGATAGGTTTTATAGAAATCGCCTCTTGTATCAATGGATTCAATTAAAAACTTTTCACCGTCCCAATACAAGCCTATTCGATAGGAATTGACCCTAATGCGGTAATAATGTGGATGACCTTTTAACGATTTTAGGTTGGCAATATCAGAAAAAGTCATAGCCTGTTCGATATTTTCAAGCACGGCAACGACTTGTATTTTAATAGGAACAGGCAGTTTATGGAGAGATTTGCGAAAATGCTTAGTGTCCAGAAACCTCATAAAGTTCTTTTTTGAGTTGATTTAAATATTCTTTCGATTCGATTTCTGAATAAACATGATAATCGGGTTGTTCTCTTTGCCAAAGCATTTTTTCAACTTGTGTTGCATCTTGACGTGCCTCATCGTCCATTTTTTCCCATTCACCTGTTTTGACATATTTTTCTAGCAATCGTTCTTGAATAATATGGTGAATATGCGATTCCCAAAGCAATTCAGGTTCGGTTTGAGGGTCTAGAATGTGAAAGGGTACTTTCAATTGCTTAATAAAATTAAGAATTTTTTCCAGTTTTGTCGTATCATCAAATTGAATTGTTATTGTCGTCATGTTTTTTATTTTTTACAAAGATACTTGTGTTTATGGAAAAAAGAAAGTGGGGAAAGCATTTTGAAAATCCTTCATAAATTTTGAACAATTCACCCCTCACTATCGCTACATTTTTGAAGCCTTTTTCAATAAAAATCAAACAACCCACGCCTTAAAAGTCTCAAAAAGCAAATAAGCATTCAAACTCAATATAATAGCTGAAATGACCCACGCGGCGACTTTTAAGACCATTTTATTGGCAAATTGACCCATTTTGGCTGTGCTGCTTGTAAACATAACGAGAGGAATAACCGCAAAACTCAACTGCAAGGACAGGACAACTTGACTCAAAACCAACAAATCAGCTGTACCTTTTTCACCATAATAGAGCGTAACAAAAAAGGCGGGAATGATGGCAATGAGCCGCGTAATCAGTCGCCGAATCCATGGTTTGAGCCGAATGTTTAAAAAACCTTCCATGATGATTTGCCCTGCCAAAGTGCCTGTTAAGGTCGAATTTTGACCCGATGCCAACAATGCAACGGCAAATAAAGTGCTGGCAAATGCCGTCCCCATCAAAGGGTCGAGCAAATGGTAGGCATCTGTAATATCAGCCACTTCAAAAAGACCATTTTTATGAAAGGTCGCTGCCGCTAAAATGAGGATAAAAGCATTGACAAAAAAAGCCAATAACAAGGAGAATGACGAGTCAATGGAAGCAAATTTTATCGCCGATTTGACCCCCTCAGTATCTTTAGCATAATTGCGGGTTTGCACGATGCTCGAATGTAGGTACAGGTTGTGCGGCATCACCGTTGCGCCCAAAATACCGATGGAAATATAGAGCATTTCGGGGTTCAAAAGGATTTCTTTACGCG
>JAYTUR010000530.1:0-1586 GCA_043744475.1 Saprospiraceae bacterium
TGAACTGTTTAGCGCAAAGGTCAGAACTTTTTCTATACCCTGCCTAAACAGTTTTTTTTATATGTGTTAAATTCCTGTTGATGCACATGGGCTATGCCCTGAAAAAATATTGTTGTTATCGTTTACTACCCATATTTAGCACCGTTGGTGCATTTTTACTCCTGTTTTATTGCGCCGTCAGGTGCATCATATTGGTAGCAACGATTATCTAAGGCTATTTTATCGCCCTGTAAGGGTAAAATAGACTTTTATAGGAAAGCCCTTTTACTCAGTATTTCTTCAAGTGATGGATGTCGGGTACAACTTTCCAAAAGGTATGCACAAAACAACCCCACAGACATGACTTGAAGCACTTCTCAGAATAAAAAAAAATTCTGGATGACTTCTATTGTTTGTTTTTTCAATTCTATTTCAAAAGAATATACCTTTGATGCAATCTTAGGTCAATTAACAGTTATAAAAATAATTGTAAACATGAAAGCACTCGTTTTAGTCTCCAAAGACCAGCCATTGTCTTATAAAGATGTAGAAATGCCTTTACATACTGAGGGGTCAGTCATTGTAAAATTAGCCGCTGCCGCCTTAAATCACCGCGATGTGTGGATTCAAAAAGGAATGTATGCAGGTATAAAATATCCATCAATATTAGGTAGTGATGGGGCAGGCACGACAGAAGATAGACAATCCGTTATCATCAAGCCGAGTATCAATTGGGGCGATAATCCCCGTTTTCAAGGTAAGAACTTTCAAATACTGGGTTTGCCCATGGACGGCACTTTTGCAGAGTACATCAGTATTCCAAACGGGAATATAGTTAAAATGCCTGAGCACTTGACCTTTCAACAAGCCGCCGCCTTGCCTTTGGCAGGATTGACGGCTTACCGCGCTTTGTTTACACGTTGTCAAATTAAGGCAGGAGAGAAGATTTTGATTTCAGGGATTGGTGGCGGTGTGGCTTTGTTTGCACTTCAATTTGCGCTTGCTGCGGGTTGTGAAGTGTGGGTGTCATCGAGTTCAGAAGATAAAATTGCAAAGGCTGTGGCGATGGGTGCAAAAGGCGGTTTCGATTATCGTACTGAGGAGTGGTCAAAAACGGCATTGGCAACAATGGGTGGCTTCGATTGTGTGATTGACGGTGCGGCAGGTTCGGGATTTTCAGAGTTGGTTAAGGCGTGCCAACCGGGTGCGCGTTTGTGTTTTTATGGTGGAACAGCAGGTTTGCTGTCGGGCATCAGTCCACAAGTTGTTTTTTATAAACAATTGACCATCATGGGTTCAACCATGGGTTCTTCGGCTGAATTTAATGAGATGGTGTCTTTTGTCTCAGCTCATAAAATTGTGCCAATTGTTGATGAAGTTTTTACTTTAAGCGATGGCAATGAAGCTTTTATGAAAATGGCTAAAGGACAGCAGTTTGGTAAATTGGTTCTATCAATGATTTTATAACAATTTAAAAATCAAAGCATTATGGAAAAACGTGTAACAGGTCTTGGTGGCATTTTTTTTAAAATGAACGACCCCAAAAAGACAACAGCTTGGTATGATGAACATTTGGGTCTTAACTTTAAAGGCAGTACTTATCAAAC
>JAYTUR010000531.1:0-1586 GCA_043744475.1 Saprospiraceae bacterium
TAGAGGTGGTGGCGAATATCAAAGGACGAGACGAAATATTGGCTTTGCTCGGCGAACTGGGTACGCTCTATTTTACGTTTAAATATTTGAATGATAAACAAACAAAATATCTAATCGCTTCATTTTCAGCGTTTTTAGTCGGTATTTTTTCAAAAGAAAGTGCGATTACTTTTTTAGCTGTTGTACCTTTAACGGCTCATTTTTTCACAAATTCGACCTTTGGGGAAAAACTAAAAGTAACATTTCCTGTCATTCTGGGTACGTTTTTATACTTATTGATGCGCGTCAATGCCATCGGTTATCTCGTTGATTCAAAGGAAGTGGCGGATTTGATGAACAACCCTTTTTACGGCATGTCCTTCGCTAACCGTTTGGCGACCGTTTTTTACACCTTATTATTGTATCTTAAACTCCTCATTTTTCCACATCCTTTGACGCATGACTATTATCCTTTCCAAATCCCACGTATGTCGTGGACGGATGGACAATCGCTGCTGTCTTTGGCTTTGCACATCGGTTTGGTGGCTGTGATACTGAGGGGGTGGAAAAAACGCACCGTTTGGGCTTATGCGGCGGCATTTTATATCACCACATTGAGCATTGTTTCTAACCTCATTGTGTCGGTTGGTACGTTTATGAATGAGCGTTTTGTCTATCATGCGTCGCTTGGGTTTTGCATTGCGGCGGCATATTTATTAGTTGTTGTTTTACAAAAAAACAATAATAACAATAAAAATGTGCTAGGTTTAGGTGTTGCAGCCTTGCTTATTATTGGTTTTTCTGCAAAGACATTAATACGTGTACCTGATTGGTACAGTGGCGCAACTTTGAACGCTTCGGCTATCAAAAATTCGCCAAACAGTGCGCGCGCCAATTGTTTTTATGCGATTTCAATATGGGAAGACAAGTTTTTGAAACTGCCAAAAACGGCGACAAACGAACAGAAACTGGCTCTTTTGAATGAAATGAAACCCTATTTTGAACGGTCGCTTCAAATTTTACCCAATTATAGTGCAGCATTGAAAATGTGGGCAGGTGTCGCCGCGGAGTATCATAAAATTGATAATGATTTAGACAATTTACTGAAAGAATTTGAACGCATCAATCGTGCAGGTGTGTATGAACCGTTTACGATTCAATATTTAACGTATGTCAATAACAGAGTGACGACAAAAGCAGAAGGCGAAAAACTTCAATCGTTTTATACATCTATGTTGTCGTTTTTCAAGCAAAACAACGCTGCAAAGGCTTTTTCTGTAGAATATCAAAAGTTGCTTGAAGGTATTCAAGGACGTATGCCGACTTTGATAAATTGATTTCTAAATAATTGATTTTCAATATTATAACTTGCCGCAAGATGTGTACGATTATTACAGTAAACTACTTATGAACTTTCCGAAAGTTGCAACCTTCGGAAAGTTTGTACGAAACATTTTTTTTTAAACTAAACTCATTCAAAAAACGTGATAAAAATCGTATTTTTGTCAACTTTTGAAAAATATTCACATCAATTCACCTAAATAGAAGCAGACGTTTATGAAACCAACGATATCTCACAAACAAATCACGTTCATTTCCTGTTAAAC
>JAYTUR010000532.1:0-6059 GCA_043744475.1 Saprospiraceae bacterium
GAAAAATCTCTGATTTTTCATTAAAAAAGTACAAAGACTCCTAAAAAATTCTTTTAAAGCACGCATTTCGAGCGAAGCGAGAAACAGTGAGTAATATCAATTTATTTAACAATACGTTTAGGAATTTTAAAAGTTTCCCAAACGTCGTCGTGTTTAAACTATAAATATTCATCAAATTGAAGGCAAAACAGGACGTGTTTTCAAACCATTTTCAATAACCCGAACTATTTCAGTCCGTTCCACACCCTCTAAAATCAAACGCGGCGCACGGACAATTTCGTTGCCAATGCCTGTATATTGTTCTGCCAATTTGATGTATTGTACCAATTTTGAATGAATATCCAACTCTAAAAGCGGTAAAAACCAACGGTAAATCGCTTGTGCTTCAGCTATACGACCTTGTTTGATGAGATGAAACATCACCACAGTCTCGCGCGGAAAAGCGCACACCAAACCCGCCACCAAGCCATCAGCACCCATCAGAAGGGCTTCCATTGATAAAGTATCCACACCGCCCATGATTTTCAAGTCATTACCAAAGGCATTGCGGAGGCGTGTGACGTTTGTGATGTCACGCGTTGAGTCTTTGACAGCCTCAATATTGGAGTGTTCTTTCAAAAGTTGCTCGAACATCGGTATCGTCACCTCAATTTTATAATCCACAGGATTGTTGTAAATCATAATCGGTTTGTCCGTCGCGTCGGCAATCGCCTTGAAAAAATGAATGGTTTCGCGGTCGTCACTTTTGTAACGCATCGGCGGCAAAGCCATGAAACCATTTGCGCCCATTTGTTCTGCCTTTTTGACGTAAGCCATCGCCCGACGCGTCGCCCCCTCAGTAATATTGAGGACAACAGGGATTTTTCCCTTCACTAAATCAAGTGTAAAAGCCAATAGCTCAAATTTTTCGTCATCATCCAAAGTACTCGCCTCGCCAAGCGAACCGCCGAGGATGATGCCGTGCACACCCGCATCTATTTGTGCTTGAAAATTTTTGCCGATGGCATCAAAATCGAGTTTATCGTCTGCCGTAAATTTGGTTGTGACCGCAGGATAAACGCCTTCCCAGTTAGGAGTCATAGTCTTATTGGATTTGATGTTATTAAAAAAAGAGGGCTAATGCCCAATGATGTTTTATTTTCTTGTGCAAAGAAAAAACATCATTCGGTATTAGCCCTCTTTTTGAGACTTGATTTTGATAAAAACAGTAATGAGTAGAAAGTAGTGAGTATTGAGAGGATGAAACATTCTGAAAATATGGTTGCCGTCTCACTGCTCACTACTCATTTCTCAATACTTCCTATCACTTCAAAATCGTCACATCTCCTTGATATTGATAGACTTTTCCGTCCACAAATTCTACTCGAACAAAATAAACATACACATCAGGCGGCAAAAAAATGCCACGTATCCGACCATCCCACCCTTGATTTTCGTCATTTGGTAAAAAATCATTATTTTCAAAAACAGGGCTACCCCAACGGTTGAAAATTTTCATCGTTTGCACTCTTCGGACTTTACCATCTGAAAAAACAGTGAAACGGTCGTTCACACCATCTTCGTTTGGTGAAAAAGTCGTTGGAATGAAAACAGGACGATTTTTATCAACAAACACCGTCAAGGCATCGCTGACTTCGCAGCCAAATTCGTCTTTAACTGTTAATTTATAAACCGTTGTTTCCGAAGGACTTACAATCGTCGAGATACACGTATCGCAACGTATGCTACCTTGTTTTGGTGTCCATTTATAAAATCCATTGTTAAAATTCAACACGCCTTCTATCTTAGTTGAATCGCCTAATTGTATCGTTACATCCGCCCCTACATCAACTTTAAGTTGCATTGCAGGAGAAATTTTTAAAGTTGAATCGAGCGTACAACCTTTGCTGTCAATGAGTTTGTAGCTATAAGTACCCAATCCAATATTGCTTAAAACCGTTGGCAATACTGTAATATTTTGAGATGCGACTTTCGATTCAAAACGGTAAGGAGCCGTACCGCCACCAACAGATGCGATGCGAATGCTACCAATTTCATCGCCAAAACAAGGTGGAGACACGCCAAAGGCATTTATACTGAGGGGGGGCGGATTGTTGATATTCATCGAATCAATAAGGCGACAACCATCCGCATCCGTAATAGAAACGATGTAATTACCCGCCTTCAAATTGTTTATACTATTGCCTTTTGAACCATTACTCCATTGATAAGTGAAAGGTAAAAGACCTCCTGAATTAATATTTGTCGTCAATGCACCATCAGACAAACCGTTACAACTAATTGACTTTGAAACAGTTATAACATTTTTCATATTATTCAATACCAATCGGGTTTGTGTTATAATGATAGAATCGCAGCCACGATACCCCCTCAGTATTTTAACTGAATTACCGACCAAAAGAGGGTTACAACTTGTTTTTTGAACGATGGTTGTATCATTTTTCCAAAAATCCAAAATCAATACGAGTATAGAATCGCACCCCTCAATGTTAGTAAGCGTTTCGAAATAAGTCCCCGCTGTTTTTATCCAACGGCTACTGAATACCAAGCTATCACCTGCACATATAAACTTGATGAAACGAGTCGAATCACGCCGATTCAAGGTTGTTTTTACGAAAACAATGGAATCGCAGCCGTCTCTATTCCTCAAATTCAATTGCTTAATACCTGTATCAATAGGATTACAAGTCTTTGATAATGAATATGTTGTATCTGATTTTTGCAAAGTATATGTTTTTATGACCACAGAATCGCAACCTAAACGGTTTTGAAAAACTTGAACGTCATCACCGACACGTGCAGGGTTGCAAGTCCTCAAATTAAATCGTGTTGAGTCTTTTGAGGACAGCGTTGTTCGTGTTACGATTAGCGAATCGCAACCATTCCGATTGACCTTACGCATGGTATCCACGCCCACCCTCGCTGGGTCGCAACTGGTTGCCGATTGGAAGGTCGTATCTTTTTGAGTAAAGACAATATTGGCAATAACAATTGAATCACAACCTTCATTATTTTGCAGATTAAACCGCGTTTCACCACTTGTTTTTATCCATATATTGTTCACAAAAACGCTATCTCCTGTACAAATAACATAAGTATATCGCGTCGTGTCGTGCCGTCCAAAAGTCTTTGTTAATATCACTAAAGAGTCGCAACCATTTTTATTTTTTAGCACTTGTGAAGTCGTACCTACTTGTGCCGGGTTGCAAGTTTTGCCAAAAATATGGGTCGTATCCAATTTATAAAGCGCTAAATTCAATAAAACAATAGAATCACAACCATCTGTTTTGCGGAACGTATCGCGGTAAACGCCAGCAGTTTTATAAAAAATAGTTTTAACCCGAATACTATCACCCGAACAAATACTTTTACTGAGGGGTACAGTTACGGCGGTCAGGCATCGGCAATTTTTGACAAAAATATTGATGCTCGGTGAATTGCTACAACCTTGTGCATTGGCAACATTGTAGCTCACAAGATGCTCTCCTTTCCCTGCCCTATCGGGATAAAACATGCCATTTTCAACACAATTCGTACAAGGAATTGCAGATGTTGCCGTAATCGTATAGACTATAAAAGTACCGCCCGTTGTAGGCGAAACAGTCAAAGGAATAGGCGCACTGTTATCGCAAAGCGTATCTAAAATGGGCATTATGGTCACAACAGGTAAAGGCACAATCGTAATAATGGCTTGTCCGATATTTTTACAGCCATTTGCATCAGTTCCCGTTGCCGTAAAAATATAGTAGGGCGCAGGTAAAAATAAGGAAAAAAGACGCGCTGAATCGCCGCGTGCATCTAAGGCAGCTACGCCAATCTGTGGAAAACTTGACCACGTATAAGATTGCGCCCCACTTGCCTTGAAGATAGGAATAGCATCGTTGCAGACCGTATCGTTTGGCGAAATAGATACATGAATGACAGGTAATGAAAAAACATTTACGATAACTGTATCTGTCTTAAAACAACCAGACGCATCGGTTATTCGCAAGATGTAATTCGTTGATTTTGAAACAATTGGCGAATAATTAAGGCTTGTAGAGAGTACATTTGGGCTTTTTGTCGTCAACCATTCAGCTCGTAATGCACCAGTACCGCCACTCATTGTACCCCTCAGTATAGCCGTTCCTCCGGGGCAAAAGGACGTATCGCCTATGGCGTTTGCGACGATATTATTAATTTGTGGCACAAGGATTTGAGCCGAATCTTTGCAACCAACACCATCTGTCGCTTGCATTTGATACAGTCCAGCTGGCAAATTGGCTGCCGCTAAACTGCCATTTGGAATAGGCGCAACGCCTGACCAAACGATATCATAAGGTGTGATGCCGCCTGTAACGGTGGTTGTGATGCTGCCTGTTGGCAAACCACCACACACGATGGGCGTAGTGGACAAAACATTGATTTTTACTGAGGGGGGGGTTGGCTTTTTTTGAAACAAAAAATGGACGTTAAAACTGCTGCGTAAATCATAGGCATAGATTTCAATTTTTGATTGCGGACTTAAAAAGCCTTGCCAAATCTTTGTACCACAGCCCGAAGAACATGAGGGCGCATTAAATGATTGGTCAAAATCCCATACACCATCACCGTTGTTGTCAATGCGCATACGGGTAAAATCGTCGTAATAATTGAGGTTTATTTCATAAAAACTGCAATCAAAACCTTTCCTTTTAGCTAAAATTGAAAAGGAATCGGCTCGGACATTACAGCCATTATAGGTCGTCAAAGCACCCAATAATTCATGCGCTTCTGAAGGTCCTTGTGTGCCGCCCCAACCGTCGCGAATGGTGTTAAATTCGAAATTATCTGCCGTTGCTGTGCCAATACTGACGGTATGATTGCCTTTTGCTTGATAATAACCTTTAAAACTGCCATTTGTGAAGTCGTTGAAGCCGTCGTAAGCGAGGACGTTCCAAAAACCATTACCATAATCGGGCATGGTCGGAATCGTACACATAAGTTTTTCAGGGGGCATACAGACGACACCTGCGCCTGTCAAATTGCCGCCACCATATACTATAGTACCGTTTGGATTGGGGTGTATGTATGAGCCTTCGTTGAACCCAGCGGGAGGATTCGTGGTATTGAGATTGGGTAATTTTTTTATATCATAAGTTAACTGTGTGCAATAAGGTGAACTGCTGCCACCAAATCGAAATTGGATTTGCCGCAAGCAACCTGTTGTGCCACATGAGCCATTTTGCGGATAATTTCTAAAAAGGTTCACACCAGGCGATTGGGAAGCGATAGTACCAAAAACGACAAAAACTTTTGAACCACATAAACGCCGCAATTCGCCTGTTGAGAGGTAAGAAACGTCAGTCGAATCTTTGTTATTAAAAAATAAAATCGTAGAATTGATGGGTAGAATGCCATTGTAGGGTGCTGAAAACGCATTTCTAAATACGGTACCATAACCACAAGTCGTGAAAGCGGCATCATTTAAAAGGCGCAGGGCATCGGCATTTGCATTATTATTTTGGACAGTTACTGAACCGACATAAGCATTGTTGGTTGGATTGATGACATTCAAACCGAGATTACGAACATCAAAAGGCTTATTACCCGTTTTCAAAACACTGTATTCACTTCTAAATTCATTGCTACATGCGTCAATCATGACTTCTGATACTGAGGGGTCGTCAGGTGAACATGATGAAGTCCAACCTTCCGTTTGAGCATGGGAAAGCGTTATTTTTAGTAAAAAAAAGAAGGATATAGAAAGTAAAAAACGGTTCATGTGTTGTTAGTCGTGTTTGTGTTATGGCAAAAATGCTTCAAAACTCAATAATAGCGACCGCAAAGGTAGGTTGATTTGAGGGTTAATGAAATACCTATTTTACCCTATTTTAATAAGTATTGATGAATATCTTAATGATGAATGATATACCTGATGAGGCACCTGTGATTAATATTACTTTTTTCATCTTTACTTTTTTTAAAATTTATAATGCAAAGATAAGACTGTAATCACTTTTGGCGTTAAGACGAATTACGGTTTGTTGGATACAAATTACGGTTTAGGTAGGTTTTTTGAGCCAAAGTATTACTGCAGG
>JAYTUR010000533.1:0-6038 GCA_043744475.1 Saprospiraceae bacterium
TCGATTTTGATAATTTGATGAAAATCAACTACAACTCAAATGTGTTCAGCGAAGACGATATTATCAAGTCCATCGAAGGTGGTAACGTCAATTTGCCGCTTCGTGGTTCATTGATTAAAGGCAGCCAAAACCTTTTTGGTGTTAAAACAGAATTGCAATTTGGCTATTTACGCCTCACAGCGATTGCGGCGCAACAAAAAAATCGTCGTCAAAACTTAGCGATTCAAGGCGGTAGTCAGGTACAAAATTTTAATGTGCCGATTGACCAATACGACGAAAATCGTCACTTCTTTTTAACGCATTTCAACCGCAATACGTTTGAAAAAACTTTGAAAGAATTGCCGCTCGTCAATAGTTTGTTTTCAATTGATAAAATCGAAGTTTGGGTATCCAATGAACGAAACGAGGACAAAGAGGTGCGCCAAATTGTTGCTTTCGCCGATATGGGCGAGCCGACAAATCTTAATAATCCGCAGAATATTCGACGTAAATCGGGCGCAAAGTTTTCTAATTTGGATAATGAATATCTGCCCGATAATAATGCCAATGATTTGTATGAACGTCTGCAAGCCGATGCCGCACAGACGCGCCGTGTCAATTCAGTTATTCGCCATATTGAAAATAATTACAATTTGGTGCAAGGGCAAGATTTTATTAAACGTAATGCCAAACGTTTACAGCCTTCGGAATATCAATTTAATCCGAAATTGGGTACTTTGAGTATCAATAATGTGGATAGGCAGCAGGTTTTAGGTGTTGCGTTCACCTATTTCTACAATGGACAAGGTCCTTTTCAAGTCGGTGAATTTGGTCAAGACGTACCTGCATTTACTGGAACGGACTCTGTTTCGCAGGTTTTATTCGTCAAATTGTTGAAAAATACGATTCAAAATCCTGTCATCCCATTGTATGATTTGATGATGAAAAACGTCTATTCTGTCGGTGCTTATGTGACAAATCCCCAAGATTTACGCCTCGACATCGTTTATCAAGACGTGAGTGCTGAAAAAGCAGATAAACGTTCATTGCCAGAATTGAGTAAAATTCCTTTGCTCACAGTGCTTAACCTCGACCGTTTGAATCAAGTAGGCGACCCACAACCCGATGGACAATTCGACTTTATTCCAGATGTTACCATCAACACAAGGAATGGTCGCATCATGTTTCCAAAGTTAGAGCCATTCGGTTCGTCGCTTGCAGCTCGTTTAACAGAGTTGGGCATGGACCCCTCAGTAATTACGAAATATACTTATCAAGAATTATACGACTCGACCCTTTTCCGTGCTCAAGAGCGTCAAGAGAAAAACCGTTTTATCATCAGAGGTCAAGTCAAATCAACTGCCAGTAACCGCATTCAGCTCAATGCTTTCGGTTTGCGTCCGGGTGCTGTGACAGTAACAGCGGGTTCATTTTCGCTTTTAGAAGGTGTGGATTATGCTATTGATTACGGTACCTCAACCTTGACGATTCTAAACCCCGCTTATGTTGCGCCGAATATCCCTTTGAATGTCAGTTATGAAGACAATGCCTTGTTTGGCTTCCAAACCCGAACGATGTTGGGGTTGCGGGCGGATTATGCTTTGAAGAAAAATTTCAATATTGGGGCAACATTTATGAACCTCTTTGAAATTCCTTATACGCGTAAAGTGAATTTCGGTGACGACCCTATCAATAATAAGGTGTATGGTGCAGATATTAACTTTACGGAAGATGCACCGTGGCTGACCAAATTGGTGGATAAAATACCATTTATTGAAACCAAAGAACCGTCCAAAATCACTTTGAGTGCAGAAGGTGCTTTGTTGCAGCCGGGTCACTCAAAAGCCATTGAAGGCCCTTCGGGCGACTGTAACGAAAGCGGTGGTATCGTCTATCTCGATGATTTTGAAGGCAGTAGCTCACCTTTTTCCTTGATGGCACAGCCCAATGCTTGGCAAATCGCCAGCGTACCGCAGAAAAATATTTTGTTTCCAGAATCAACGACCGACAGCGTATTTTCGGGTGTCAATCGGGCTTTACTCAATTGGTATCGGATAGACCAGTTTGTGCGTTCACTCGGCTCAGATGCTGATAAAAACAATACAGACCCTTGTACAGCCGCTATTGGTCAGACAGAGGTTTTCCCTAATCGTGATGTTGCAAGCATCGGTTTTGGAACAAATTTTTTGCCCACTTTTGACCTCAGTTATTACCCAAGCGAGCGTGGACCTTACAATTTTGATGCGCCGCCAGGTCAGACTCGTTATCCTTATTCGGCAGGTTTGCGGGGCGATGGTAATCTGAATGCACCTGAAACACGGTGGGCGGGTATCATGCGTGGCTTGACAACGACCGATTTTGAGCAAGCGAATGTAGAATATGTGGATTTTTGGGTACTTGACCCTTTCCTCAAAAATCAAAACCCGAATGATAATCCGGGTACGATGTATATTCACTTAGGTGATATTTCAGAAGATATTTTGAAAGATGGACGCAAGGCTTACGAAAACGGCTTGCCTTCACCAGATAATCCTGATTTTAAAACGGACAAATCGCCTTGGGGTATCGTGCCACGTACAGAAATTCCGTTGCCCAACTCATTTTCGGCTTCAAACGAAGCGCGTGATGCGCAGGACGTAGGGCTTGATGGTATGAAAGACGATGCTGAAAAAAGTTTTTTCAGCAATTGGTTGTCAAAATTCAGTATTGTTCCAGCGAAAATTGCACAAGACCCTTCTAACGATAACTTCACCTATTATAATGATGAAGCGGCTTATCCAAAGGGTACGCCTGTAATGGAGCGTTACAAAAAATTCAATGGTTTACAAGGCAATGCCGCTTCTAATTCAGGTTTTCAAGTGCAATCGGCAACCAATTTACCCGATGCAGAAGACATCAACCGCGACAACTCTTTCGAGGAAAATGAAGCGTATTTCTCTTATAAAATACCCATTTCAAGAGCTGCTTTCAGTCCTTTGACCAATAAATATTATATTGAAAATACACCTGACCCAAATGGTAGTGGCCGTATTTGGCACCATTTCCGTGTACCCATTGATGCCTTTGATTCAAAACATGGTGCGATTAACGATTTCCGTTCAATTCGTTTCATGCGTATAGTGGTTAAAGATTTTGCCCAGCCTGTTTGCTTGCGTTTTGCAAAATTAGACCTTATCCGTAACCAATGGCGGCGCTACAAGAGGCCCCTCAGTATAGACGGCGTTGACATCTTAAATCGGGCTGATAACAGTGCAATGGAACTTGTTTCAGTCAATTTGGAAGAGAATTCAAAGAAATATCCTTTCAATTACGTCATTCCGCCTTGTATTCAGCGTGAAGTTATTCCAAATGCTTTTGCTGCAAACGCACGTCAAAACGAACAGGCTTTGGGTATTCGTATGCTCAATTTGCTGCCAAACGTACCGCGTGCGGCGTTCAAATTGTTTAGTTCAGATATGCGTATTTACAACCGCCTCAAAATGTTTGTTCACGCTGAACAAGCAGATGGTCGGACGATTTTGAACGATAAAATGAGTGTTTTCATGCGTATTGGTTCTGACTTTGAGCGCAACTACTACGAATATGAAATTCCACTCAAAATGTCGGATATAACGTCACTACCTGCTTCAAACGCGACTGATGCGTATAAAGAAGCGGTGTGGTTGAAAGATAATAAATTCGACTTCCCCCTCAGTATATTGACAAAAGTAAAGACAGAACGGAACGCTACTAATGCCGATTTAGGAAAAATATATTCGATAGTTGACCCCGATAATGTCACTCATCGTGTTAAAGTCATTGGCAATCCCGACATCGGTTCTGTCAAAGGCATCATGGTCGGTGTTTATAACAAAGACCGCGTGGCGCATGACCTTGAATTGTGGATTAATGAGTTGCGCATGACGGGTTTGAATGAAAATGCAGGTGGTGCAGCTATTGCCCGTGTTGATTTCAAAATGGCAGATTTTGGCAATTTGAGCCTTTCCGGTAATTACCTCGGCATAGGTTATGGTGCAATTGACCAACGTGTGACGCAGCGGAGTCGTGAGCAAGTGACAGAATATGCCTTGAATGGCAATTTTGAATTGGGTAAATTCTTCAATCCTAAAATTGGATTACACGTACCTTTCAATGTTCAATACTCTGATAATACGAGAACGCCAGAGTATGACCCTTACGATTTGGACATCAAATTGAAAGATAAATTGTTGGCTGAAACCAATGGTCAAAAACGTCAGAACGTTAAAGATGCCGCGCAAACCGTTCAAATCATCAAAGGTTATTCGTTCAACAATGTCCGCAAAGACCGCACAGGGGCAAGTGACCGCAAACCTGCACCTTGGGATATTGAGAATTTTGCTGTTTCTTATGCCAATACAACCGTTGAACGTCACGACCCGCTTGTGGAAAGTGATGCGAAAGAAACTAAAAAAGGTAGCTTGGATTACAACTACTCTCGCGAGCCACTTTACGTTACGCCTTTCAAACGTTTGATTAAAAATCCAAATGTTGAGAAATATACAAAACTGATAACAGAAATCAATTTCAATCCGATTCCTAATAACTTCGGTTTCAATACCATTCTCGACCGTCAGTTGAACGTTACAAAATACCGTTTTTCAGGTGATGATGATGCCTACAATACCTTTTATATACGGCGTTTCAGTTGGGACAGAAACTACAATTTGCAATGGGATTTGACGCGTGCTTTGAAATTAAATTTTGATGCGAAAAACTTTTCAATTGTAGATGAATTACCCGACTACGACCAACTCGGACAACAGGTTGACCCTGATGCACAACGCAAGTTTTTGAACGATAATCTAAAAAACTTCGGACGTACTAAGCGTTATGACCACAATTTTAACGTCAATTACACAGTTCCGACCCGCAATATTCCTTTTTTAGATTGGGTGCAGTTGCGCGGTACTTTTACGTCGTCGTATGGATGGGAAGCCGCCGCATTGGGTTTTCAAGGCATTGGCAACAACATCAACAACAAGCAAGCCCGTCAGGTGAATGCGGATATGAATTTTACGCAACTTTACAATCAGTTTAAGTATCTACGTAAAATACAAGAACCGCTTTTCAAACCTAAAACAGATAAGAAGAAGACAAAACCGGGTTTGGGAGCCCCCTCAGTAAAACCGCCTGCTGACGTGGCTTCTGATACTACAAGTGGTAAAAAGAAGAAAAAAATACCCACCGATTGGGAGCCAACAGGTGCTGAAAAAATTGTCATTCGCCCACTCTTGTTGTTGCGCAATGCGCGTTTGAATTATACGGAACAATACAACTCATTTGTACCGGGCTTTACGCCACAAGCCCGTCTATTTGGTATGTCCGATTTGTCAAAGCCAGGTTGGGACTATGTTTTAGGCTATCGTCAATCTGATGACAATTGGCTCGACGATGCAGGTGCAAGAAGTTGGATTTCAAGGGATATTCGACAAGTAAGACCGACTTTGAACAATTATTCGCAACAACTTGACGCACGTATAACGGTTGAACCATTCACCGATTTCCGTGTGGACATTGATTTGACTAAAAATTATGTCAAAAATCAATCGCAAGAATACCGCGATACAACGGGCGCATTTGGACCATTGGTTCATGCTAATCGTTTTGATGAAGGTTCTTACAATATTTCGTACTTTACTTTGAATACGTTTTTTAGTAATATTAACGACGTTTTCCAAACATTTAGTAAAAATCGTGAGGTTATGTCGGGGATTCTTGGTAGTAGCAACCCTGTCCATCCTGAATTTCCAACCTATCGTCAAGGCTTTGGACCCACAAATCAAGACGTGGTTGTGCCAGCTTTCATAGCGGCTTACACAGGACGCGATGTTAGAACATCGAACCGCAATTTGTTCAACGAACGCCCCTCAGTAAATTGGCGTTTGTCGTACAACGGTTTGGCAAAACTGCCAGGTTTAAAAGACATATTCAACAATATCAGCATCACGCATGGTTACAAATCGTCATTAACGGTCAATTCATATCGTACAGCACAGTTTTATGATGCGGCACAGCCACAAAAATCGCGTATTGGTTCG
>JAYTUR010000534.1:0-1580 GCA_043744475.1 Saprospiraceae bacterium
TGATTACGGTGATGAACAGGCATTATTTTCACTAAACTACCCGTCACATAAAAAATGGGATGACCCGAACCTTCTTCAGGGAGTACATTTTTAGGTAAAGCAAGATGACAGGTAATACTGCATTCAAGGTGACCCATTTTGCGCCATGTAAACGGCAATTCTACTTCATAATTAGCAATTTGAAACGCCTTTGTACCGTTGGCATCACACACAGGATGGTTGTTGAAAAAGCGAACAGGGTAGGTGTTGCCGCCCAGATATGAGACGTACAGTCGCGGCGTAATCTCTATTTTGTCTTTGACAAAGACATCGTAAAAATTGAATTGTCGTCCAATCGAAAACTCTAAAATAGAGGTGCAACTGCGTCCCCAATCATATTCGTAGCGCAAGTCGGTATCAAAGAGCTTATTCGTCCAATTTAGTTGGGTTGAAATAAGATTATTCAAACCATATTTATCATCGTCTGTGCCATAGTTGACAAAGGCGTGTTCGTAACTCGTTACAATACTGAGGGGTCTTGGCAATTGCCACATTTTGCTGATACCGATGTCCGTTTCTGCCCATTTGGGCGTTGTTTGACTCCATGAAAAGCCATTGACATATATATCCAAATTGTTTTTTTGAAAACCCGCTAAAGGGTCTATTGCCCACTGATTGATATTGTTATCACGTCCCAAAGAATTGACATGACTCATCAAAACGCCTCCTGCATAAAAGAAACCACCCTCCATCACATTGTTTTCAAGAGAATCAACGGTAGAATCAAAAAAACTGAAACGCATACTGTTAGAGCGTTTAATACGCTTGCGATGTTGCCCAAATACTGAGGGGGTGGTTATTGAGATGCACATAAAAAGGATAAAAACACGTCCAAGTTTTGTCATGTAAAAAGAGTCGTTAAAAGGTTGGAATGAAAAGAAGTTTTTTATGTTCGGGAAATGTAAAGCATTTCCCGAACAAAGAACTAAATATAAGCCAATCCTAATTGCATGTGTTGGCTCGATTAGAGAATTCTGTTTGAACGATATAAATACCCATCTTTTTGCTCGTTTTGCAATAATCACCTATTTCACCATTGGCATCGTTGTACCATCCTTCGCCTGGGACTGCATCAGTAATTGCTTCACACAATTCATGTGATGCCGTTAGTGTCATTGAGTCAAAAATGCTCAAACCACCTGTGCATTGCGCACAATCGGGAAAAGGAATGACAGCGTAAAACACTTGTTTGTTGATGTGGTCGTGATAACCACAAAAAACTTGACAAGACGCATCACGACCCAATTTAACAACAGTGCCTGATTGTGTAAAAACAAAATACAAGCGATTGGATGTTTGAGGTGGAATTGTTCCCGCAGCAATCCATTTTTGAAGATTGCTTTGGATTGTCGTGTCTGTTACTGTCTTTTTTAAAGCAGGAGCATTGAGTGTTTTACTGCCAATAAAAGAGCCATGTGCAATTGTTTGCCCCGTCACATTGTATTCTGACAATTGGTCAATCAGTGGACTTTTTACAATATCTGTAAAAAACTGATTGATTTTGGCGGTTTGAGCCGCAGTCCAAGTTTTGCCCCAAAAAA
>JAYTUR010000535.1:0-6026 GCA_043744475.1 Saprospiraceae bacterium
AAAATTAAATGACATTAAAAATGACAAACAAGTGATAATGAATTTTTTTAAACACCCAGATCTGGGATTCTATAACTAATCAACGCTCGAATGTAGAAAAGATATAGATGACACTGAAGGAGTCAAAATTATGTCCGAATTAAAAACACAAGTAGAGTTTTTAGAAAAACAAATACACATGATTCAACCACAATTAAATAAAATAACAGAACGAAATCAAATGTTAGATAATTTCTCTATTAATATTTCAGATAAGCAGAAATACTTAATAGAACTTGGTTACAGTGATATTGAAACTTATAGGAGCTTTTTGAAACAAAATCTTGGTAAAGGCAATGTCAAAAAGGTATTAGAAGATATTTTACAATATATTGTAAAAGATAACCTTGTCAGCCAAGATATTTCGGATGAAATAATACTGTTTAACTCAAGATTGAGTGATATTGAATTTAAATCAAGAGGCGGTTTATTGTCTTTTGAAAATGAAACAGTTGAAAGACAAAGGATATATAAAGGGGTTTTAGAATTGATAAAAAACTTATAAACTTAAACCAGCTGGAGCTTGTACACCTTCTCCCTCAAATGAGCCACAAATATAAAACAAACAAACGCTTTTACTGGTGTCGGTGTTTGTACTAATATGAATAGTTCTAACTACCCCCTCAGTAAAAACTCAAAAAAGCCTTGTAAACCAACCATTTACAAGGCTTTTCCATAAAAAACACGCAACAAAACATCTGTTTTAAACCGCAACAGAAATGCGCATAAGGTATTGTTCCAAAAGACCGTTTAGTTGGTCAACGCATTGTGGGCGATGTTGTGTGTATTGCCAAACACCTAACTTATCGTTGTAGATACCCCTCAGTATTTTTGCCAAATAAAGGTTGTTCTTTTCTCAAAAAGGCATATCTTTGCATTGACCAAATCGTTTAGGACGTTTTCGTACCACTTTCTTTCGGGAAATAGTATATGGAATTGGTCAACTAAGCCGCTTCGCTTTGCAAGGCGGCTTTTCTAATGCCTATCGGATATAAAAGGTATGTAACATGATTCTATTCTGTTTTTTAGCTTGTTTTTTAAGACTTGTGACGGTGCGTATTTCCCAAATAGTGAAATAACAGTCATTACCAATGGTTTTCTCAAACAGTATTAAGTCGTTCCCAATAGCTGATTTGCCGATGACTTCTATCTTGTCTGAAAAATCTATAATTTGTGGCAGTCGCCATAAATCACGTTTTTGAATGTGCTTTTGACCACGCAACCTTTCCTTTTGAGATAGTCCATGCTTATTTAAAATATGTCTAATACCATGAGAGTCAATCGAAATGCGGTAATGTTCAAGGTTTAATGGCGTTGTTTCAGCAATTTTTTCTGCCAATTCTGAATTAATTTGACCTAAATCCAATCTCAGGTAGTCCTTTGCTGCACCTGTGACCACAAAATCGAAAATCATATCTATCAATTCAATCGCATTAGGAAAGTAACTTTTGTTTGTCATAGTTATGCCTATTTAGAACCTTCTTATCATTTTTTGACAAAAATAACACTTCTTTTTGTTTGACCTATTTTTACAAACAAATTAAATACCCCTCAGTAAAAACGACAAAAGCCTTATAAACCAACCATTTACAAGGCTTTTTCCTTTATTAGAAACTTTTACACACATAATATTTTTACAAAATCCAATATTTGCTCTGCCTAATTAATAGCCTCTGCTACCTCGTATGCTTCGGGTTCAAACTCACCATCAGGGTAACGAAATCTAACATCTAAACCGTTTAAAGAAGTCGCAAAAAGGTCTAATTCTTGAAAAGTGTTGTCTAAACCGATACAAATATTGAGTATTTTTTCTAAATCATGGGTTTTAATAAGAGGTTGTAAACGATAGACACAATAGCCTTTTAATGCCTTTTCAGCACATTGTTCTGTATAATAGAGCAGTATCGTGAAAGGCATTCTCTTGTAAAACCTTAGCCGTATCTAAATCACGTTCCGCTTTGAGTAGCCAATCTTCATGAATTGCCATAGACCAATTTGCCTTCTTTTAAGATTTTATGTTGTAATGTTGAAGGATGTTCTGCCCTTTGGTTAAAGAAAAACTTATGATTTAGAATGATGTCCGTCGAGACATTCATATTTTTCAAAGCCTGTTTCCCTTTTATTTGCAAAGACAAATTGAGTTTAATGTCATCATTTAAAACAACTAAGAAATCTAAGTCACTATCTACATGAGGCTCGCCCCAAGCATAAGACCCAAAAAGATAGATGTTCAACGGCTGATAAGCTTCTGCCAACCGTTTAACGGCTTCCTGTATTTCTTCGGTTGATATTTTTTTCATAATGTGACAATTTTCTAAATTGCTACAAAAATAACGTTTTTCTGAATCGTCACCTAATTCTCATCATAAATAAAACGACCCCCTCAGTAAGAACCCGAAAAAGCCTTGTAAACCAACCATTTACAAGGCTTTTTCTTTCAAAATACGCGACAAAGAAACTGTTTTGAGCCTCGACAGAAATACGCATAAGATAAGATATTGTTCCAAAAGCTCATTCCCTTGGTCAACGAATTGTTGGCGATACTGTGTGTGTGCCAGCGGGTTCTAACGTGCATAGTTTGGGTTCTAACGTGCATAGTTTGGGTTCTAACGAGCGCAGTCTAGGTTCTAACGTAAGCAGTTTAGGTTCTAACGTGCGCAGTCTGGGTTCTAACGTGCGCAGTCTGGGTTCTAACGTGCGCAATCTGGGTTCTAACGTGCGCAATCTGGGTTCTAACGTGCGCAGTCTGAGTTCTAACGTGCACAGTTTAGGTTCTAACGTGCGCAGTTTGGGTTCTAACGTGCGCAGTTCGAGTTCTAATTATTGATATGGAGAAGTATGTGAAGACTTATTGCCTACTGACTGTTGTGCCTGTGCTAAAATCATAAAATACTTGATTTTTGACGATTGCTAATAGGCTAAAATTACAAAATGATTGTCGCCCAATCATGGCTTTTGTGGTTTTATGGCTTGCGTAGGGTATTTTTTTGGCGTTTATGGTCTGGCTTAATAATTTATCATATTTTATTAAGTGCTATGACGGCTCTTGTTACATTACTTTTACAAAGTATTGATTTTAAAGACATTAATAATCAAAGAGCTTTATAGATTCGTTTTCTATTATGCTTTGTTCGGGCAAAAGGAAAGGCAAAGTCGCACCAGAACTATCAGATAAAAGCTATTGTGCAGCAAAAGGGCTTTATTATTTCGGTGTGCCGCAGAAGCCTACCTTATATTGTGGTCAGACTATGAGATGATAAACATCAGAAATCCAAAAAGTCGTTGACTTTCTCCAAAGTTTAAGGGCAAAAATCAAATTTGATAGAAAAAGGTCTAATTTTGTTTTTACGCAAATCAGACAACTTTCAATTACAAAAAGACGTTTTCTTATCGTCGCACACTTAACAATTAGACGTTTATGAAAATACATCGCCTCTATATCCCGTTGCTTGTCCTACTCATGTTATTCATGGGTTCTGAAATGGCTTTTGCAACGCATAATCGAGCAGGTTCCATTTGGATAGAACAAATCGGTCCACTCACGATTCGGGCAACGATTATCACTTACACTAAGGCTTCTTCGGTTGCAGCAGACCGCGATACGCTCGACCTCAATTGGGGTGATGGTAGTCCTTTACAAAAAGTCTCCCGTTCCAATGGTGGTGGTCGTGGTGTCTTTTTGGCGGGTGATATTCGATACAATGAATATGTGGCGACTTATACTTATCCTGGCCGTGGTACTTATGTTGTGTCTATGACTGACCCGAATAGAAACGGCGGTATTTTGAATGTTAATTTCCCAAATTCCGATATTGTTCCTTTTTATATTCAGACCGTTTATACATTTTTAAATTCCAACTTTCAAGGAACAAATACAACGCCGCGTCTTTTACAACCGCCGATAGATAAAGGTTGTGTCGGTAAGACGTTTGTGTATAATGTCAATGCGTACGACCCGGACGGTGATAGTATTGCCTATCGTTTGATTACACCTTATCAAGACAAAGGTATTACTGTGCCGCTTTATGAATTTCCTGACCGCATCAATACTAATCCACCCAAACCGAATGTCATTACATTAGACGAAAAAACTGGGCAATTTACTTGGAAAACACCTCAGGTTCGAGGAGAATATGTTGTTGCCTTCCTTATTTTGAGTTATCGGCGAGGTCAAGCGACACCGATAGATTCAACCATTCGAGATATACAAATATTGATTGAAGATTGTCAAAACGACCCGCCGAAAGTGGAAACCATTGACAAACTATGCGTTATTGCAGGACAATACATCAAGTTTGCTGTGCGTGGTACTGACCCGAATGTGGGGCAAAAGGTACAACTATCGGCATTTGGAGGGCCATTTGAGGTCAAATACAGTCCCGCTATCTTTTTAGGCAGTCAAGGACGTTTTTTAACCCCTGCTGTTGTGGACACCTTTAAATGGCAGACAACTTGTGAACATATCGCCGAATATCCCTACAATGTGGAGTTCAAAGCAATGGATAATTTCTTTGATACGGCAGGTTTGGTTGATTTGAAAACAGTACAGATTAAAGTCGTAGGGCCGCCGCCCGAAGAGGTGCGTGTTGTCAGTGGGTCGGGCGAATCAACAGTCAGTTGGAAGCAACCTTATATTTGCGAATCGGCAAAAGACAAATATTGGTATGCCTATTCGGTTTGGCGACGAGAAAGCAGTTCGTCTTTCCCGATTGATATTTGTACGCCCGGATTGGACGGCAAAGGTTATGAACGTATTGTTTATGACACCATTTTTCCTTTTGCCGCAGGACGTTATACATTTGTTGATAAAAATGTGGAACGTGGTAAAACCTATTGTTATCGCGTTTTAGCGCATTTTGCTAAACGAACGAATTCAGGTAATCCTTTCAATTTCGTTCCCAGTCTGCCTTCCGAAGAAGCTTGTGTGCAGTTGCAACGAGATTTACCACTTATTACGAATGCCACAATTGAAGAAACATCCCCCTCCGTAGGACGCATCTTAGTGCGGTGGACAAAGCCCGTGGCAAAGGATTTGGATACGATATTAAATCCAGGGCCTTATAAATTTGTCGTGCAACGTGCGCAAGGCATTACCAAAACAGGCTTTCAAAATATTGCGGGAGCAACGTCCACAAGTCCTACTTTTGCGGGGCTAAACGATACTGTTTGGGTTGATAATGGGTTGAATACCACACAGTTTCCTTACTCCTATCGCATTGCTTTCTACAAAAAGAATGATTCTTTGGTAGGTTATTCGCCTGTTGCGTCTTCCCATTTTTTGAGGATACAATCAACTGATAGGATTAATATTTTAACGATTGATAAAGATGTACCGTGGACAAATGCGCGCTACGAAATTTTCCGATTGAATCGTTCGACAAATCAATATGATTCAATCGGTACGACGACAACACAGACTTATACAGACGAAGGTTTGGTCAATAAAATAGAATATTGCTACTATGCAAGAGCTGTGGGTAGTTATGGTATTGTGAGCATCGCTTCTCCGCTTATCAATCTGTCGCAACGAGCTTGTGGCACGCCGATTGATACTGTGCCGCCTTGTCCACCAAAATTGGGCATAACCAATAATTGTGATTCAACAGGACGAACGGCGGAAAATGCTATCTTCAATCTTTTACGTTGGACTAATCCTAAAAACAACTGTAAAGGTTCTGAAGATTTAGCGAAATACACTATTTATTACGCAGATACTGAGGGGTCTCCTTTTATAAAAATTGCGACGATTACAAATATTAAAGACACCACTTTGACGCATCAAAACGTAGTCAACCATTCAGCAGCAGGTTGTTATTATGTGACAGCAACGGATTCAATTGGCAATGAAAGCCCACGTTCTAATGTGATTTGTATGGATAATTGTCCTTTTTATTTATTGCCCAATGCCTTTACACCCAACGGTGACGGCGACAATGAAATCTTCAAACCCATTAATTTACGCTTTATCGCAAAAGTTGATTTCAAGG
>JAYTUR010000536.1:0-1576 GCA_043744475.1 Saprospiraceae bacterium
TCTCCCAATCGGCATGTATTGTCGTCCAAAGTGGATCATTATTGGCTATCACTTCTAAAAGGGTATCAATGAAAACATCAAAATGATTGAGCGTATAGCTTTTATGCTTATCATTTGATAATAATGCATGAAGCAAAGGCTTTTTTTGATCAATATCAATCAATAAATCTACAGCCATTTGCATCATAGCCAATTGCCTTTTCGGATTTTGAAAATCAGCTTTGATTTCTGGCAGTTTCTCAAACAACAACGCATAAAAATCACTAATGAGCATTCTGTTTTTTGCCAAACAACGCCGATAACTCTCTCTAACACTGTTCGTTACATCTATTTTTTTTGTTCGATGGGTATAAGAATGTAAAACAACTACAACTTCATGCAAATTAGCATATCGTTTCGATGGGTCTTCGTTGAGCAATTTCCTTAGAATTTGACCTAAAGCCCCTGATGGGAATACGGACAATTTAGCTGCTCGATATGGCTTATCAGTGCCAAATCTGTGTCGGTTTTTTATAATATCAACAACCGATGTGCCTTCAAACAATTCATTGCCAGTCAAGCACTTATACGCAACTAAGCCCAAAGAATATTGGTCAGAAATGCACATATCATTGAGTGAAAATGGTTCACCATCGGATTTCAAAAGTTCAGGACTGCCATAAAAACAAACATCTTGGAATCGTGAAAACGTCCGGTCTTCTTTGTTCGTATTGTTAAAATCGAAAGGTGAAATCATAGCATTCAATTCTTCATCTATAAAAACTTTTGATGGTCGAACATTGGTGTGCAATATGCCTTTATGCCTCATATAATCTAAGGCATCTGCCAATTGATATAACCAATCCACGACTTGTGCGATGGGTCGAGAACCTGTTCGAGCAAGAGCTTTTGCTAAATTTTCGCCATGAACGTACTCTGTAATCACAAAAAAAGGAAAACTATTCAATTCATGATCCAGTAGTTTTACAATATTGCGGTGTCTTAACTCCGAAATTTTAATAAAATCCTCTTTTGAATTTGCTGATAATTCAGGGTTTTTGAGGACTAAAGCAATAGCCTCTTGACCTGTATGGGATTTTTTTAATTTGAAAACAATGGAGGAATTGCCATCCTGTATTTGGCTCTGAATCAGATATTGTCTATCCGTAACTCTTGGTTCTAAGGCTTTCAAAATGATGTCATCTCTACTTTTTATCTTATCAAAAAACACCTTGCTGTCGCCAACACCGAAAAAATTGGATAATTTGGTTCTAAAATCCTTGATTTCTTCAATAAAACTCAAGGTAATTCTATTGCGTTCGATATCGCCATCGCGGTCGAGTGTACCTGCATTGTATGCTTGTTGCAAAAAAGCCGTCCGTGCTTGTGTTTGCAGCAAATCCTCTTTTTTTTCATTGCAAAATTCTAAAAACTCATTGTAACGCTTTTGGGCATCCATTAAACGAGCTTCACTAATCAGCGTTTCAATACTACTATCTCCTGATGCCATGACTTTGGTTTTTAATTGTTTACAAATTACATTTAAACATAAATAGCTATGCAGAAACACTGTTTTTCGCTTTACTCGAAAGGCGTA
>JAYTUR010000537.1:0-1575 GCA_043744475.1 Saprospiraceae bacterium
CTTGATGAACTCTGCAAACGGGGTAAAGAAATCGGTTTACAAGGCATTGACTTGTTGACTGTTGACGAAACGCCAACTGCACAAAAGTATGGTTTGGTCTGCTCTATGGGGCAAATGGATCTTAAAGGTTTTGGTATTACAAAAGGTTTCAACCGTTTGGAAAACCATAAAGACCTTGTCGAATATTATCAAGATCGCTTGCCAAAAGCCGCTGCATTGGGCATGAAAAACTTCATTTGCTTTTCAGGTAATCGCGAAAGTTTGAGCGATGTGCAGGGACTTGCCAACTGCGCTGTTGGTATCAAAAAACTGATGCCATTGGCTGAAAAATTAGGTATTAACCTTGTTATGGAACTTTTAAACTCGAAAATCAACCATAAAGACTACCAATGCGACCACACTGACTGGGGTGTTGCCTTGACAAAATCCGTTGGTTCTGAACGTTTTGGTTTATTGTACGACATTTACCACATGCAAATTATGGAAGGTGACGTTATTCGCAATATCCGTGAAAACCACGAATACATCAAGCACTACCACACAGGCGGCGTGCCAGGTCGCAACGAAATTGATGACTCGCAAGAGCTGTACTACCCTGCCATCATGAAGGCGATTGTAGAAGTTGGCTTCAAAGGATTTACAGCGCAAGAGTTTATTCCAAAAAATGCCGATAAATTAGGCTCGTTGGAGAAATGCGTCAAAATTTGTGATATTTAAGACCCCTCAGTAAATCCCAAGTGAAAGGGTGATGCACATTACCCTTTCACTACTTTTTTAACCTTTATCATACAAACAACAGAATGAAAAACCTATACACCTTCGCGCTCATCATTGGCGCACTGCTTTTCACGTCTGCCATAAAATCACCTAAACCATTTAAAATTATCTTTTTCGGTGATTCTATAACTCAAGCAGGTATCCGTCCGGACGGATATATTGACAAACTCAAACAGATGTTGGACAAAAACGGCATCAAGGATAATTATCAACTCATCGGTGCTGGCATCGGTGGCAATAAGGTTTACGACCTCTATTTGCGCCTTGAAGAAGACGTTTTAGACCAAAAACCTGATGTCGTTGTGATTTGGGTCGGCGTAAATGATGTGTGGCATAAACGCACTTTCGGAACAGGTACAGACCCCGATAAATTTGAAAAATTTTACGTTGCCATCATCAAAAAACTACAATCACAAGGCGTAAAAGTCATCGTCGCAACACCGTCAACGATTGGCGAACGCACCGATTTTTCAAACGAACAAGATGGCGATTTAAACCGTTATTCGCAAATCATGCGTGACATTGCTGCCAAATATGATTGTCCCGTAGCCGATTTTAGAAAAGAATTTTTAAAATACAATTTGGAAAAAAACAAAGACAACAGAGAGTCAGGCATATTGACAAGTGACCGTGTGCATCTGAATGAAGCGGGTAATCAGTTAGTCGCGGATATTTTGTATAAGTTGTTGATTAAATAAGACCCCCTCAGTATTTATCCTTCAAAAGTGTAAAATTTAGGCATTTTGAATAAATATTCAATACTTTTTCTCAACTTTAGCCTTGTAAAAAACAATTTTT
>JAYTUR010000538.1:0-6020 GCA_043744475.1 Saprospiraceae bacterium
CCCTAAATAGCCCAATAATGCCATAAATTAAGCCAAAAACGACCATGAGCCAACCTGTCAAGTTGCCTCTAAATGATTCAAAAAAATCCAATTTTGCCATTGACCAACCTAATGCACCGCCTACTAAACCTAATAAAACAGAACTGCCCACATGACCGATACCACAAATAATTGTCCATGAAATCGTTTGCACCAACGTCCAATTTTTCGATTTTGACAAGGCTATAAAAGGTAAATAGTGGTCAGGACCTGTCGCTGTATGTAAACAAGCAATGGTTATTGTGGTTGCTATCAATAATGTTATTTCGTTCGACAAGTCTTATCTTTTATTGTTTTAAAGAAAAATACTGAGGGGTCTATTTTATTAAACTTTCCAAAAGTTTAAAACTTTTGGAGAGTTGTTGTCCCATTTAATTATAATAAAATAGAAGCCATTATTTTTAAACAATCATATAATTGTTCCGCTTTTTGTCCTAATATTCGAATAATTAAACCATTTATTTGCAATTCTGAAATACCGTAAATAATATTTTTTTGTTGTGATAAATAAATATCTAATTGTTTAGCCACATCGTTTATATTTATATCTTCATTTAAAAAAATAAAATTAGCTTGATGTGAATAATTTTCTAATTGTCCAATGGCATTTAAGTTAATTAAAGGCGGTTCAAGAAATAAATTTTCTTTAATAATTAAACGTTTATTAAAATATATTTCAGTGACACTATGTAATTTAGTAAACTTAAAAACCTCACCATTTAATTTACGTCCACATGTCAAAATATCACTCCAAATTAGTGTACAATATTTATTCAAATAGATTTTATTTTTAGTCGTAAAATGAGCTGATTCATGTGGTACAAGTGGGTGCGGTATATAAATAAAGGTCGCATTTTCGGCTAAATGGGCTTCAAAATGCTGTATTGCACCCTTTTTCATATTAAATAACCGTTGATAAGACTGCGTTTGTAATTCCAAAAAAGAATGTTCCGCTAATACTATTTTAATATTGTAATCATCGCCATCTAAAATACCTGGCGAAGAACTCATTAACATTAATTGCAAAATGCCTTTGGTTTTATCTTCCGTAATATTCGCTATTTTAAAAGGTTGTGTGCAATAGCCCGTTTCGAGATAAGTTTTATTGTTTTTAAAACCTGTTTTTATATTTAATTCAACAATCATCGGCATAATTTAGGTTCAATAACATCTTCCAACAAAGCATATTTTTTTATCCAACCAATAACATCATTTAAGCCTTCTAATGTCATTAAATTTGTAAAAATAAATGGATTGCCACGCCGCATCATGGCTGCATCGCGTTCCATAACCGATAAATCAGCGTGAACAAAAGGCGCGAGGTCAATCTTATTAATGACCAATAAATCAGACCGCATAATACCTGGACCACCTTTACGTGGAATTTTATCGCCACCCGAAACATCAATCACAAAAATGGTGACATCGGCTAAATCAGGGCTAAATGTCGCCGATAAATTGTCGCCACCGCTTTCAATAAAGATGATCTCTACATCTGAAATCCTTTGCGCCAACTCTTCAACAGCCTCCAAATTCATGCTCGCATCTTCCCGAATCGCAGTATGTGGGCAACCGCCTGTCTCCACACCAATAATCCGTTCAGCCGATAAAAGGCTGTTTTTTGTCAAAAAATCGGCATCTTCCTTTGTATAAATATCATTTGTGATGACACCAATGCTGTAATCTGCTGCCAAATGACGAGACAATCGCTCAATCAAAGCCGTCTTGCCCGAACCAACGGGACCCGCCACGCCTATTTTTATATAATTTCTTGTCATCATACCCCCTCAGTATTTAAGTATAAAGTAGTAAGTATTGAGACTCATAGTCACTGAAAATGAATTCATTGCAAGTCTCGACACTCACGACTATTTACTCAATACTCATTAAGACATATAAAGTCGTGAATAAAGTTTTTCATGCTGCATACTCCGAATATCAAAACCGGCACAACACAAACCCAATAAATCCCTATTGACATGAAGCGTTTTTTCCGCTAATTCATTAATCAAAGTTTGTAAAGAATATAATAATATTTGCCCATCTTGTTGACCTAACGGAATGAGTTTAACACTATTCGTCACAAAACCAACGGCTGCATTATAATAAAAACCAATTAAGGCTTCTTTTTTATCTAAATTAAAAACAGCGGCATATAAACCAAAAGCCAAACAGTAATGTCCAAAAGCTGTTTTGTTTTGTATTTGCTTTAAATAATTATTCGTAAAATCATTAGATATTAAAGGTGCAAAGTTTTTCAATAAACGCATACCCATTTTTTGACTGGCTGAACGTATTTCTTTTGGTAATTTAACGGCGTTACATTCATTATCTAAATCTATAAATGTCTTAAAATCATTGTTTTTAATCGTATCGAATGCTAAAGACATAAAAGCGGCATCATTATATTGTAAATTTTTAGTCAACATTTCTACAACAAATTCTTTTGCTGATTTAACATCTTGTACAATACCTAATTGCACATACGTTTCTAAACCTGCCGAATGTGAAAATCCGCCAATCGGTAAAGTTGAATCTGTTAAATGCAGTAAATTAAATAGATTAGACATAATTAATGGATAATGATTTAACAATTTAACTTGTCAAATCCATAATTCTTGAAAATAACGATTTATTATTATCAAAATGAGGCGAAACGGTTGTTTTTAATGGTATTAAAAGTTTACGTTCTTCTTTTAAGACCAAATAATTTGCGGCTTTTAGCATATTAAATAAAGGCATTTCAAAAGGAATTAAAAATTCATCATTTTCTATAAAAAGTGGTAAATGTTTATTCCCAATTTCATAACAAACAGACGCTATTTCATAGGCATTTTTAGGTTTTATAACGATAACATCGCAAAGTAAAACGCTGATAGCGATAATTGTCTCGTCATTTTCAAATAAAACATCCCCCTCAGTATATTGTGGGTTTTCAGCTAAAAATTTTAAAGCAAGTGATGTACCTTGCCTTGTTTTTTTTGTTAAAATGCGTTTATTCACTTCAAACCATGCCAATTCAAGCCAATCAACAGTACGTTCATGGGTATTGAAATCTTTAAGATTCCCTATTTTTTCTTTAATGAGCATGATTTTAACTTTACATACTGATACTACACAATGGCACACGGATTAGACGGATACAACCGATTAACACTGATTTTTTCATTGGGATTTTGACAAAAAAAAGTCGATTTTTTGATAAATTTCTATTGGGCTTCTTTAATTAAAATAGAAAAATAGAAATCAGTGTCAATCGGTTGTATCCGTCTAATCCGTGTGCCTTTGTGTGATATGAGTGACTTAAAATAAAAAATACAATTGTGCCAACGGCACAACATCCACAGGTTCGCACGTAATCGGCTCTCCATCAACCCGAACCTCATAGTTTTCGGGATTGACTTCAATCGTCGGCGTTTTATCGTTGTGAATCAAGTCTTTTTTAGCAATGGAACGGCAATTTTCAACAGGCAATAGCATTTTTTGCAAACCATAACCACCAACAATACCGTTTTCTAATGAAATTTTTGAAACAAAAGTCGCACACGTATTGAATAAAGCCTTGCCATAAGCCCCAAACATATAGCGATAAATAACAGGTTGTGGCATAGGAATGGACGCATTGGGGTCACCCATACGCGCCGCTATTATCATACCGCCTTTGATTATCATTTCGGGTTTGACCCCAAAAAAAGCAGGTTTCCAAAGAACAATATCCGCCAATTTGCCCACTTCCAATGAGCCGACATGCTTAGAAATACCATGCGAAATTGCGGGATTGATGGTGTATTTGGCAACATAACGCCTCACACGAAAATTATCATTATCGGTATCTTCGGGCAAAAAACCACGTTGTTTTTTCATTTTATCCGCCGTTTGCCACGTGCGCGTAATGACTTCCGCCACGCGCCCCATCGCTTGCGAATCGGAACTCATCATACTAAAAACGCCCATATCATGCAAAATATCCTCCGCCGCAATCGTTTCGGGGCGGATACGAGAATCCGCAAAAGCCACATCTTCTGGCACATTTTTGTCCAAATGATGACACACCATGAGCATATCGAGGTGTTCATCTATCGTATTTTTGGTAAACGGACGCGTCGGATTGGTCGAAGACGGCAGCACATTCGGAAACATCGCAGCCCGAATAATATCTGGCGCATGACCACCACCCGCCCCCTCAGTATGAAAGGTATGAATGACGCGCCCTTTAATCGCCGCAATCGTATCTTCCAAAAAACCGCCTTCGTTGAGGGTATCGGTGTGTATCGCCACTTGTACATCATACTTGTCGGCAACTGTCAAGGAAGCATCAATAACCGCCGGTGTCGAACCCCAATCTTCGTGTATTTTCAGACCCAATGCGCCCGCCTCAATTTGCTCTTCGAGAGGTCGTGTTGCGGCACAATTGCCCTTTCCAAAAAAACCTAAATTCATCGGGAAAGCATCGGCAGACTCCAACATTTTTTGAATATACCACGCACCGGGCGTAACGGTCGTCGCATTGGTGCCATCAGCAGGACCTGTTCCACCGCCAATCATTGTCGTAATACCGCTAAAAAGCGCGTGTTCAATTTGTTGTGGAGCAATAAAATGAATATGGGCATCAATGCCGCCTGCCGTGGCTATCAGTCCCGCGCCGCCATGCACTTCGGTTGACGCACCGATAACCATATTGGGCGTAATGCCGTCCATCGTATCGGGATTGCCCGCTTTGCCAATGCCCACGATGCGCCCGTCCTTGACACCAATATCCGCTTTGACGATGCCCGTGTGGTCTATAATCATGACGCTCGTAATCACAAAATCCAAAACACCCTCTGCGCGTGTAGCCGTTGCCGATTGCGCCATACCGTCCCGTATCGTTTTGCCGCCACCAAACTTGGCTTCGTCGCCATAAACGGTGTGGTCTTTTTCGATTTCTATGATCAAATCGGTGTCTGCCAATCGCACTTTATCGCCCGTAGTTGGACCGTACATATTAGCGTATTTCAGACGGTTGATTGTTAAACTCATTTTTATTTTTTTTGCAAATACTTGATTTTGAACACTGATTGGAGTGATTTATCTGATTCTTTTTCTTTATACGGATTAAAAATCAGTGTAAATCAGATAAATCAGTCTAATCAGTCTAATCAGTCTAATCAGTGTTCAAAACTATGTAGTCATTTTTTTAACTATTGAATTTAAACCCTTGCTCTTTGGCTCGTTTCAAGGCTGCCGTTTTCACAACTTCCGAAGTAGTGACCCCCTCAGTCAAATTGCTGAAACCATGCACCGTTCGGTTGCCGCCCAAAGTAACCAATTCGATGTCTTTTTCCTCGCCTGGCTCAAAACGCACTGCCGTACCTGCGGCAATATTTAGGCGCATACCAAATGCCTTTTCACGGTCGAAAGCCATCTGTTTATTGACCTCAAAAAAGTGGAAATGAGAACCGACTTGCACAGGTCTATCGCCTGTATTGACAACTGTTAAGCGTTCTGTTTGTCGTCCGACATTACATTCTATACCGCCTTTACCTAATATATATTCACCTGGAATCATAGCTTTTAGTATTTTATTATGATTAAAAATGAGTTTCTATAAATCATTTAATTGGATCATGAACCGTCACCAATTTAGTACCGTCAGGGAAAGTTGCTTCAATCTGAATATCGTGAATCATGTCCGCTACTCCGACCATGACATCTTCACGGGTCAAAATAGTTGTACCAAAGTGCATCAATTCTGCAACGGTTTTACCATCTCTGGCGGCTTCCTGCAAACGACTACTGATGAGGGCAATGGCTTCAGGATAATTGAGTTTCAAGCCACGCGCCTTGCGTTTTTCCGCTAATTCACCCGCTAAAAAAAGAAGTAATTTTTCGGTTTCTCTCGGTGATAGGTGCATTTTACAAGGATTTTTTAGAAACTGTTTTAAAACCTACTTCTCCCTGTTTCTCGCTTTGCTCGAAAAGCGTACTTTAAAGTTTTTTTT
>JAYTUR010000539.1:0-6019 GCA_043744475.1 Saprospiraceae bacterium
ATCATAACCGTAACTATATTTGCCAAAGCCCTGTAATTCCCAATTTGAAGGAACGACTATTTTTGTCCATTTTCCACTATTCATACCTTTAGAACAAAAGAAATCCCATTGAACAGTGTGGTCTTTATCCGTTCCAGATATAAATATTGTTTTTGTTTCTTGAGCAAAGAAATTTCCTGAAATAAAAATGGCAAAGACTAAAAGTAGATATTTTTTCATAATGTGTATTTTTTGTAAAAATAAGTAGTTAGCTAAAATTTTTACTTTTTACCCCCTCAGTAAAAAAGATTTAAAAAGCAGGGCGTTTTGTAAATTTTTTTTTAGTAAAGCGAACAAATTAAGCGTTTTTGTCTGATTTGTTATTCATTTTATGTGAAAGAAATTATTTCAAAAAATTTAGGAATCGCTATTCAAACTTTCATTTTTTTTTGAAAGTTTTACAACCTTAGTTTTGTACTTTTGTTTCCTATAAGACCTCTCAGTCATGCAGAGCTTGATGGCGCGAAATGCGACATATTTTTAAAGAAAAACGATAAAAATCATAGATGGAAGTAGCTAATTTGCTTGAAAGAGCCTTGAAATTTGAACATTTGACTGCCGCTGAAGGCGTTTTTTTCTTTGAAAATGCACCGACTACGGAGTTGATGTACGTGGCAAATCGGTTGCGAAAAATACAAGTACCTAATAACATGGTGACTTGGATTATTGACCGCAATTCAAACACGACGAATGTGTGCAATGCGAATTGTAAATTCTGTAATTTCTATCGTCGCCCCAATCATGAACAAGCCTACATCACGACGATTGATGAATATAAAATAAAAATTGAAGAAACCTTTAAGTTTGGTGGCGAACAATTGCTGTTACAAGGCGGGCATCACCCCGATTTAGGTTTGGCATTTTATGTTGATTTGTTTAGAAATTTAAAAGAATTATACCCCAATCTCAAACTTCATGCGCTCGGACCACCTGAAATTGCGCACATCACAAAGCTCGAGAAATCAACGCATTATGACGTTTTGAAGGCGTTGAAAGAAGCAGGTTTGGACTCGCTGCCAGGCGCAGGTGCTGAAATTTTAGACGACCGCGTGCGTCGTCTCATTTCAAAAGGTAAATGTGGCGCTGAAGAATGGCTTGAAGTGATGCGTCAAGCGCACAAGTTGCATTTAACGACTTCGGCAACGATGATGTTTGGGCATATCGAAACGAATTTAGAACGGTTTGAACACCTCGTAAAAATTCGTGAAGTGCAAGCGCAAAAACCAGAAGATGCTAATGGTTTCCTCGCGTTCATTCCGTGGCCCTTTATGGATGAAGATACTTTGTTGAAAAAAATCAAACGCGCCAGAAATACCGTTTCAGGTGATGAGTACATCCGCATGATTGCCATGAGTCGAATCATGTTGCCAAATGTCAAAAACATTCAAGCATCTTGGTTGACGGTCGGTAAGCAAGTCGCACAAGTCTGTTTACACGCTGGTGCGAACGATTTTGGTTCGATTATGATTGAAGAAAACGTTGTTTCGGCGGCGGGTGCAGCCTTCCGTTTTACAGCTGATGGCATCCAACAAGCCATAAAAGATGCGGGTTTTGAGCCTCAATTGCGTAATCAACAGTATGAATACAGAGAGTTGCCTAAGAATATTGTTCAACAACAATTGGATTATGCGACGATGATAGTGGATTAGGTATGAGGTATGAGGTATGAAAAAGTGACCCCCTCAGTATAAGAAGTCACTTTTTCATACTTCATACCTAAAAATCATTCCATTTCAATCAATAATTGCCCTTTTTCGACAGGTTGCCCTTTAGTGGTGTGAATAGCTTTGACAACACCATCGCCTGCAGCTTTGATGACATTTTCCATTTTCATCGCTTCCAAAATCAAAACTTTATCGCCTTTGGAAACAGATTGACCAACTTCAACACCTACTTCAATCACTAAGCCAGGCATGGGTGCTTTGATGTCACCTACTTTTTGAGCCACACCAACTTTCATACCCAATTGGTCAACGAGGCGGTCATACTTATCATTGATTTTAGCTGTATGGATTGAGCCATTTATCTTGAATGTAAATGTCTTCGTCAAATAATCAACAGACTGAATTTCAGCTTTATACGATTTTTTATTTTTTAAAATATGGAAAAAACCATCACCTTCGGCGATGATGTCCAACTCCTTAGCCGCTTGTGGTGAGATGTCAAAATTTTTATCATTTATAGTAACTTGGAAAGGCTGATTTGTCATATTAGTTTTATTTGAAAATGAATAAAAGGTTGTAGTTTTGGCAAAAATATAGATTCCTATTCCGATTTAAACATTATACGCCTTTGAATTTTCAAAAATCTTTTCACGTTCAAGGACATCGCGGTGCGCGCGGTTTGTTGCCTGAAAATACGATAGAGGCATGTTGCAAAGCCGTTAGTCTGGGTGTTGATGGTTTGGAAATTGATGTCGTCGTCTCAAAAGACAATCAATTGATTGTGTCGCATGAGCCTTGGCTGTCTCCGCTTTTTTGTAGGTTGCCGAATGGTGAAATTGTTGATAGAATAATACCAGATGCGTATGTTGAAAGAACGCCTTTGGTTGCGAAAGGGCGTTTGATGCGACATTTAACTGTTTCTGAAATCCAACAATACGATTGTGGCATTTTAGGAAATCCATATTTCCCGACACAAAAAGCGATAACTGCTTATAAACCAACGTTTTACGAATTGGTTTCGGCGGTTCATACTTACTGCGAAACAGAAAATCTGAAAAAACCTTTTTGGAATATTGAAGTCAAAAGTCACCCAAATTGGTATGGGCGTTTGGTGTTACCGCCGCCTTCCTTTGTTCGTCTTTTGACAAAAGAGATAAAAAAAATAGGTTTAGATGCCCCTGCTACGTCTTATATTTCTTCATTTGATCCCTATTTTTTAAAAGAAATGAAACGACAGACCCCTGCAGTAAAATTGGCATTTTTGACTGAAAATCGGTTTTCTTTCCTTCAAAATATCAGGCAATTAGGCTTTTTACCCGCCATTTACAGTCCTTATTATCATTTTTTAAGAAAAAAGACAATTGTGAATGCCCATAAACATGGCGTTAAAGTAGTGACGTGGACGGTCAATGATGAGAAAACGGCGGATATACTGAGGGGGTGGCAAGTTGATGGCTTGATTACAGATTTTCCAAATTTAATCACTTCAAAGTAAGACCCAATCGTTCGTAAACAAAATCTCTTTCCAATTCCAAAACTTCATTCGGCTGTAGATTTCCAATGGTTAAATTGGCAATTTTTACACGAATCAAACGCAAACAAGGATGCTCGATTTTAGCGCACATACGGCGCACTTGCCTATATTTCCCTTCAATTAAGACGATTTCAAGCCAGACCATCTGTTTCCAGGCTTGCGGCATCGGGGGCGGAATGCGTTCCCAAACTTCATTGCCATTAAAAAAAGGAGTCAAATCTTCTACCCTATTGCATTTGCAGGGCAGCGTAGCATGTCGTTTTTTTTCAATTTTAATGTCTAAACCTGTACGGAATTGTTCGAGAGTTTCGTCACTTGGCACATCTTGAACGAGAGAAAGGTAGTTGCGCTCATGCGCGAATTGAGGATTGAGTAAAGTATGGTTCAGTTTGCGGTCATTGGTCATCAACAGTAAACCTTCGCTATCCAAATCCAATCGTCCAATAGGGTAAACATCTTTGGGGAACTCGAATTTCAAGTCCGCCAAAGTACGTTGCCCCTCTTTTTCTTGCGTAAATTGGCAAAGCACATTGAATGGTTTGTTGGCAATGAAATAACGAAACATGATTTAATGGATAGTGGATAGTGAATAACGCAAAATAGATAGTGAATAATTAGCATAATTTATTGACTATCAATAAATTATCCATTATCCACTATCCATTTTTCATTAAATTATGCGTCTGCCGTTTTGCGTTTACGGCGGGTTTTGAACATCTCAACAATCTCTTTTTCTTTCAAAAAATGCCATACTTCAAAGTAAGACGCTACGAAACGTTTGATTTCTTGATACTCTTTAGCACGTTTATCAATGAATTTAACAAGACATTTGTGGATATAATCAAGCGAAATATCGCGAATATTTTGATTAAAATGCTCATTTTCAAAAATGCGCATGTAGGCAGAAAATACCTTTGAAATTTCAAAATATTCAGGATATTCACGTGTTTTCAAATTGACGATGACACGTTGAATGTAGCCAAATACCAAACGACGTACACATTCATTGACCGTAGAAAGTCCTTCGTGATTGTAATAAAATTGTTTAACAACTTGCATAACATCTTCATTATCATAACCTTGCGTATGAATAATATCTGCAATTCGGTAATATTCTGTTACATCATCTTTAATATTTCTATCAATCATCGTTGATGCTTTCATCTCTGCATTGGCACTTAAATCGAAAGCGGCTTCTTGCATATCGTTGATGAAAGACAAATATTTTTCATCAAATTCAGGAATTTCTTGACGCAACTTATTGAAAATCAACGCTAAAGTCTGAGTATCTTCTGGCTCCAAATTGAAGAAATTCGTTGTCAAACACATCAATTGAATATGCTCTGTCGTGCCGTGAAATGCCTCATTTTTGACGGCATCAACGATGAACGACAACAAACTGACGTTGTTCAAACGTTTACCGATGCGGTACATCAAGAAGTTTTTGAGTTCTGGATATTCTACTTTTAAACCCGAAAAGTTATTCGGAAAATTAGCCGTTAAGAAATTATCCTTATCGAATTGGGCTTTATAGCGTTGAAAACCCAATTCTCGCTCGTGTAATTCACGGAATTTGTCCAATTTATTACTTTGCAAATAATAACGTAGGCGTTTGTTGACCACGTCATTGATAAAGTCTGTAATCCAAATATCGCTTGACAAAGCAAAGCCCATTTGCACGGATTGCCCAATACGCTTTTTGATAAATTCAAAATTTGACGATTCAAGTATCGCTGTCAACACATTTTTAAAGTGATTTTGTGGACGAACGTACTTAAATTGGTCATTAATCTGACCCCTCAGTACAGAGAAGCCCAAAATGCGTTGCAAAAACAGACCTTCAAAATATGGATTCAAGAGAATATTCTCCAATGAAATTAATTGCAAAGGGTCATTTGCAGCAACTTCTGCATAAATTTTTGCGATGCGTGGTTCGTAAATATCGCACATTACCTTGTATTCGGCTTCTTCTTCAGTGTCCAAATACGCCGCGTAAGCTTCTGAATTTTGAATGCCTTCAGCAATTTCTTGTAAGCGGCCTAAATATTTTTCATTTAAATCGAGCATGATTTTTTGATTTTTAGAACGTGAATGATAAAGTAGTTTTAGTTGATAAAATTAGGGCTTAAAGACTACGAACCTGATGGAACAACAATCGGTTCCATCAGGCTCGTAGTGCAAACTTATATGTCTAAATCAATCTCTGTTAATGTTTTATCGTTTTTTTTATCAAAAAGATTCAAAAACGACCCCTCAGTAACAAAGTAAAAAATTGATTATTCAGCAGCGTCAGTTGATTCCACTGTTTCTGCCACTTCAACTGGTTGAGCAACAGGAGCTTCAACGATTTTTTTAGCTTTAGGCTTACCAAAAACAGCTTGATGATATTCAGCTTTTTTAGCTTGTGTTTTGACAACACTTGCACTGATTACTTTTTCTTTGTTCTCGATGAACTCGTTGTAACGCTCAGATGCTTGCTCAGTTGAAAGAGCACCTTTATTGACGCCACGTTGAAGGTGTTTGCGGTACATTACGCCTTTGTAGCGAAGTATGGCGGTTACGGTGTCAGTTGCTTGAGCACCTTTTTCCAACCAGCTGAATGCCGCGTCGCGGTCAAGTTCAATAGTTGCAGGAACTGTCATCGGGTTATAAGTACCGATTTTAGCAATGAATTTGCCATCACGTGGTGAACGGCTATCAGCGATAACGATGTGGTAAAACGGGGCTTTTTTGCGACCGTGTCTTTGCAAACGGATTTTAACTGCCATCTGAAATATTGTGT
>JAYTUR010000540.1:0-6013 GCA_043744475.1 Saprospiraceae bacterium
AAACTAAAACATACCTTTGCGTGCCAAATCGAAAGATGGGCTTCTTAAAGTAAAAAATTCTAAGAAAAATCGAAAAAATATTAAAAATGGATGCTATTAATTTTGTACAAGATCAGTTAGCTCGTAAAACTGGTTTTCCTTCCTTCAAGTCAGGTGATAACGTAATCGTGAATTACAAAATCATCGAGGGAGATAAAGTACGTATTCAGGCTTATCGCGGTGACGTGATTCAAATCAAAGGACATGGTGCAAACAAAACCTTTACAGTTCGTAAAATTTCGAACGGTGTTGGTGTTGAGCGTATTTTCCCGATTTCATCACCGAGCATCGATAGTATTGAAGTGACTAAACGCGGTAAAGTACGTCGCGCTAAATTGTTCTACCTCCGTGACACCATCGGTAAAAAATCACGTATCAAAGAATTGCGCGGTCCAGTTCCTGCAAAAAAGGTTAAATCGAAAGCCTAATTCTCTGATAACTTTACGAATAAACAAAAAGCTATTTGGTTACATACTAAATAGCTTTTTTGTTTAATGTCAAAATTACCCTTGTCTTTCATGCTGTTTTATGGTAACTTTGCCCAAGGTTTTAGACAAACAACTATCAAACTTATAATACTACGAAAGCATACTAGAGAGAAATTAACTGAATTTTATTATTATCTGAGAATATCCTCCCTATCAAAACTCAGTTTTAGATTCTCCCTAAACCATTTTTAACAAACATATTGAACAAACTTTACCACATCATGATCCGAAATTTACTGGTCTTTGTATTCTCCTGTCTTTTGGGAATTGTTGCTGCGCAACCTAATTCCGCAGAGGAGATACTTAAAAAAACACAAATACAACGCTTCAAATTAGATTCAACTGATTATAAGGTTCAACACGCAACGCGATTAGAACTTGATGCCAATTACATGAGTCGCGTTATGTACTCTGGGCGCGATTATGGCGTAAAAGGTTATGGTCTCTCCACTCAACTTTCACTCAAACACAAAAGCGGTTTTTGGGTATCTGCAATTACATATCACTGGCAAAAATTCGATATTAAATTACCAAAAACAGACCTTGTTGTTGGCTATTCTACCATTCTTAGCGATAGAGTCGGTGCTTCAGTTAGTTACAGCCGTTGGCTATATTCTGGCAAAAGTCAATCTGAATTAAAATGGGCATTCAATCATTTCATGTCTGTTTATATGGGTATCAATGCCACGTATTTCTCAATTGCACCACAGTTCTATTATATGATTAGCCCTAGTGAAAACGTAGCTCAATTTGCTGTGACGATTTCAAAAAACAAAGAATGGCGACCATTTTGGGGCGGAAAACTCATTTTTGAACCAAATTTAACATGGATGACTTCTACGACCGATAGGTATGACACCGCAGACCCCGTACATAAAGCTGGCAAATCGCTCCGTGTCATTGACTACGAATTAGGTTTGCCTTTGATTTATCGTAAAGTTGGAAAATATGATTTAACAGCTCGATATGTCCTTTCCTTACCTGTTAATGTAGGAAAATATGATGGTGCAGTAGAAGGAAAACTTACGTCTTTATTTAGTTTAGACTTTAAATATATTCTATGGCGAAAAGAAGATAAGAAGACACATTAGTCTATTTTTCGCCCTCTTCATAAGAAACAAGCAAACTTATTTTTTAAACTGTGAACAAACTTATTTCTCATGTCACATGCAAGGCAAGTGTTCTCGACACCTACCCCTCGTCGTTGGTACACCGTTAAGTGGATAGCTTTCAGTATCATCGGTGTGGTTTTATTAGGCTTATCGAGTTTAGTCATGATATACACTAATAACTTTAAACCTGAATTACCACAAAATTATTCAAAATTACAGACCAAATTAGCTCAAATTGCAATTGATTCAAGCGTCAGTTGGCATGAAAATGCCTTATCACCTTGTTGCCAAACAGACCACCCAACCTGTTTTGCACCCCTCAGTAATCAAGCCTATGTACCTCTCGCACAGCAAATACGTGCGGGCTTTTTTGTCAATTGGGACCCTCAAAGCTACTTCTCCTTGCGCAACAATATTGACAAAATCAATATGGTTTTACCCGAATGGTTCTTTTTGAGTGAAGCGGATACTGTTGTTTTTAAACCCGACGTCCGCGCTTTTAAATTACTACGCGATAACCCCTCCGTAGCTGTTGTGCCTTTGCTCTCAAATTTTTGGGCAGACCAATGGAACTCCTTGAATGTTGAACGTCTTTTTAAAAACCCAGTAAAAAGAGATATTTTCATTCAAAGTCTTGTGCAGACCTTAAAAAAATACGGTTTTAAAGGTGTGAATGTTGATTTTGAAGGTTTAGGTGATACAACGACAGAAGAGTTTTACGCCTTTATCAGCTCACTTCACACACGACTTAATACTGAGGGGTTGATATTGTCTCAATCAATTGTCCCTTTAAACTTTCACTATAAGCCTGAAAGACTGGAACCCATCACCGATTTACTTTTCGTAATGGCTTATAACCAACACTATCAGACTGGCAAAGCGGGTTCAATTGCCGACCAGAAATGGGTTGAAGGCATCATGGATTCCGTTTCTAAAAATTTGCCGAAAAATAAATTTGTCTTGTGTATTGCAGACTATGGACTCAATTGGGGTAAACAAGGTATTGATGCACAACCCATTACGTATAGAGGCGCATTATCAATTGCTAAAGAAGCTTCTGCAAAAATTACCTTTAATACAACAACCTATAATCTCGAATTCGCCTATACTGACGACGAAAATGTACCTCATAAAGTGTTCTTTGTAGATGCTGTTACCAATTTCAATCAAATTAGAGCTGCAACAAATTTCGGTTGGCGTGGTGTTGCCCTTTGGCGAATTGGCGCAGAAGACCCACGTTTGTGGCAGTATTATAACAAAGATTTAAGCAATGATGGTCTTGAAAAAGGAAGTTTTGATTTAAAAAGCTTGAAAACAGCCCTCGTTGCCGAAGATGTGGACTATGTTGGCGAAGGTGAAGTAACCGATATTTTGACCGAACCTACTGAGGGGGCTATTCGTTTTGAGTATGACGATAAATATCATCTTATTACAAAAGAATATTATGACAAATTACCAACCTCTTATGTCGTTCAACGGTTTGGTAAAGTCGCAGATAAAAAATTAGTGCTCACTTTTGACGATGGACCAAGCGATAAATATACAGGTCGGGTTCTCGATATTCTAAAAACGGAAAAAGTACCTGCTACCTTTTTCCTAATCGGCAGTAATGCCGAAACGAATCATGGTTTGGTCAAACGTATCTTTGCCGAAGGACATGAAATTGGTAATCATACATACAAACATGAAAACCTAAACAATATGATGGCTTGGTCGGCCGAATTAGAGTTGATTAGAACCCGTCGAACCATCGAAGGCTTGACAGGACATTCCACTATTTTGTTCCGACCGCCCTATAACCCTTATCAAGAGCCCGAAACAAAAGACCAATTAGCTCCTTTTATACTAGCAAGAAAACATAACTATCTAACTGTCAATGAAAGTATTGACCCCAGAGACTGGGATTTGGCAAAAGGTGTGACAACCCAAAGCATCATTCAAGCCATTGAATTGGGTATTGAAAGAGGGTTTGGACACGTCATACTCCTGCACGATGCAGGAGGTAATCGTGAAGCGACCGTAGCTGCATTACCTTCTGTCATTCATCATTTTAGAGAAAAAGGATATACTTTTACGACAATTGCTGATTTAATTGGTAAACCTAAATCTGCTTTGATGCCTCTTGTAAGACCCGATCAATTGTTTTTGGTGCGTGTAAATCGTTTTATCAATGATTGTATCAATTCGTTTCAAGATTCATTGTATTGGATTTTTGTATCAGCTATTGGCTTGTCTATTTTTCGCTCCGCATTTATTTTGTTTTTTGCTTTTTTACAACGTCAAAAACAGAAAAAAGAGCCTTATCCAGATTTCGCTCCCCCCCTCAGTATCATTGTACCTGCATATAACGAAGAGTTGAATGCTATTTCAACAGTTATGAGTCTTTTGCAACAAAATTATGAGGACTATGAAGTCGTTTTTGTAGATGATGGTTCAAAAGATGAGACTTTCAAACGGGTAAAAGAAGCCTTTGATGGTCACCCAAAAGTTCAAGTATTGACAAAACCGAATGGTGGCAAGGCTTCAGCCCTCAATTTTGGTTTACTCAGAAGTCGTTATGATTTTGTTGTCTGTATTGATGCCGACACGCAGCTCGACCCAAATGCTTTGCGTGAGATTGCAAAACCATTTCTCGACCCCTCAGTAGGTGCTGTCGCTGGGAATGTACGCGTCGGTAATCAAATGAATTGGTTGACAAAATGGCAAAGTATTGAATATACGACGGCACAAAATTTTGACCGCATGGCTTTTGCTTACCTCAATTGCATCACTGTTGTGCCGGGAGCTATTGGCGCATTCAGAAGGGTGGCTGTCATGGGTGAAAAAATAGAATCTATACCCGAAAATAATTTTGGTCCATTTTGTAGTTTTAGTAGCCATAAAACGCTCATTGGTAATTATGAGACCGATACACTCGCCGAAGATTGCGATTTAACGATAAAAATCCTTAAAAAAGGCTATCGAGTTGCTCAAAACAACGACTCTATAGCCATAACAGAATCACCAGAAACCATCAAACAATTCTTAAAACAACGTTTCCGTTGGACTTTTGGCGTTCTTCAAGCTTTTTGGAAAAATCGTGATGTGCTTTTCAGAAACAAATACAAAGCATTGGGTTGGGTAGCGTTTCCCAATATCCTCATTTATCAATTTTTAGTACCCATTTTCGCACCGATTGCGGACATTATTCTTTTGGGTGCTATTTTCCATTGGTTCACTGCCGACCCGGTTGCTGTTGGTGATGCCTCGTTTTGGGAACAATATCATGCTTTCATTTTGTATGGCATCTTTTTATTCTTTGACCTACTCTGTGCTGGGGTTGCTTTGCGATATGAGAACGTCTCACTAAAAAATCTTTGGATGGTTATTCCGCAACGATTTGTTTATCGTCCATTGATGTATTCGGTTTTGTTTAAATCTTTTGTAAAGGCTATAAAAGGTGAAATGCAGGGTTGGGGCGTGCTCAAACGCACAGGAAGTATGGGTCAATTGCCTGTTGATGTGCCAAAACCTGCGCCTGTAATTCCAAAACAGAAACCTGCTGTTTCGCCAAGTTTACAACCCGTTCGCAGCAAAAGAGCAGAAGAAATTGCAGCTTAAGCAAGGTATAGTCAGTGCAGATTTTAAAAATTTCATCTAATTTTGTAGAAAAAATTACTTTTTAACATCATTTCTCCATAAGTTTAGATTGAATTTTGAGATAATAATGACAAATCACAAACCTATATTTTCTAAAAAAATAATACGATAAACGTAATGAACAAACGCCTTTACTTACAAATTTTTCTTCTTTTGTTTATCTGTCTATCCACAGCACTCCCCCTCAGTAGTCAGACACCAATAGCCAGTTTTTCGACATGGAAAGACAATAAAAAAGCCGCCTATTCCATCATACATGATGATTATAGCAATTATGTCACTGGCATTTTTCAATATGCCGACCCCATAGCAACGGCACGAGGTATTAAATTGTGCTTTGGGGCAATCACCAACCCCATTTATTGCGGTACTCAAGAATGGGCAAATGCACGCACCATGATTTCTCATGGACACGAATGCATTAACCACACGCACAACCACCTTTGTGGCGGCTCTGCTTCTCAATGTTCCGGACTTTCAACTTATGGTTCTGCTCAATTTGCAACTGAATTAGGCTTGTCATCTCAGACAATCGAAGCCAATACAGGTGTGAAACCGCGCTTTTTTATCCATCCTTATGATGCTTCTTCAGATGCTATTTTGAACTATTTGACAGGTTTAGGCTACCTCGGCACGCGTGCAGGTACACAAGAGGCTGTAAATACAAGTTCATTTACAGATTTTATGCACTTGAATTACTTTGTTTACAGTCCAACATCACCTATTTCAACACTA